>NZ_JBDUCX010000186.1:0-13752 GCF_040003245.1 Chthoniobacter sp. | reverse complement strand
GCGTGAGGACGGCGCAGATGATCGCTGCCCGACCCACCAACTCGGGAGTCTGTGCCTTGGGCGTGGCGTCCGCCGCCCTTGGCACAGTCTCCCCCGGCGCGAGCCGCATCAGGAGGCGTTGCGGAACCTCGGTGCCGCTGAGAGGGGTCTGTCCGAAACGCTGCGGTTCGGACGAGGGGAGAGACCTCTCCCCAGGAAATCCAATACCAAACTGCTGCCCATCAATTCGTCCCGGCGCTGTATCGTTGCCCAACGATAACGCTCGTCTCAGGCAGTTTGGCGAACCAAATGGATCTTCATAAAGTTCGATTCTAGCGGATGGCCAACAGGGACACCGGCAATGACGAGAATCCTGTCACCGACCGAAACAAGCTGTCGTGTACGCACTTCGTAATCGTCGAGAGTCGTACTCTAAAGTAGATCGGCTCGGCAGAGAAATTATGGCGCTAAAGCCTGCCGCGCACGGCAGAAGGAAGGCTCGTAGGTTTGTTTCACCTCCGGGTAGAGATGATCGCGGTGCATCGTCATCCTCGGAAAGAGAAGAAAATCGTCGGTATAAAACCAAGTGTCGGCCTCCCGGTGCAACTGGCGACGCCAATCGGCCATCCAGCAATAGTCGCGAAGCTTGCGAAACTCACTGCCGAGTTGCCGAATGAGCGGGTCGTCCGGCACAAGTGTGTCCATCGCGGCGCGCGTGATTTCCGGGTGCGGCCCCACGCGAGCAGACTTGTCGGCAGGCCCAACGCGGCGCAAGAGGCGAGTAAGAGCAGATGGAATCTCACAATTAGCTCACCGGTGAGATCGGCATCCTTTAGTGGTCGTCCTTCACCGACGTCGCTGCCCACTTCGGAAACGGGACCGCTGGCCCTTTCATGGCGCGCCAGAGAATGCCATTCAAGACATCTTCGGGACAGCGATCGGCTTCCTCGAGCGGCAGACGGGCAGAGACGATGGCGTCTTTGCGCAGCGCGCGGTCGCTTATTTTTTTGGGCGCCGGATTGAGTTGATCCAGCGGCACTTGATTGGGAACCGACGCGAACGGCGTTAGGTCTGGTGTATCGATAAAGCAATCGCTCATCGGGGTCGCTGTCGCATCGAGTTGATTCATCGGTGGGAGTCCGACAATCAGCTCGATCGTTCGCATGAGACTCGTTTGGTTGTATTGAGAACTAATCGTCTGCCCGCGCTTCGTGTAGGGGCTCGCGACATAGCAGGTCGTGCGATAGCCACTCACGTGATCCCAGCCAGCCTGGGGGTCATCCTCGACGGCGAAGAGGCAGGTCTCCGGCCAGAAGCTGCTGTGGCTAAGAGCCTCGACGACCTGCCCCAGCGCAAGGTCGTTGTCTGCGATCTGTGCGGCTGGCGTGGGCGCCTTGCCGCGCGTGCCACCGGTGTGGTCGTTCGGCAGAAAAAGAATGACCAGGTTCGGAAACACTCCCGTCGCTTCAAACTGTTTGAGTTCCTTGCTGAACTCAGCGGCTCGCACCACGTCGGGCACGTTGAGATCCCAGCCGACCGTGTCGAGCTTGCTATGTTTGCGCAATGACTCAATGGCGGGCTGTGAGGCGAGCTTTGTCTTGCCGGCACCGGTTTTGAAATCATCCCAGAAATCCTGCCACGCCGGCTTGTCCTTGCGCGCGGTGTCCTTCCAGCCGGCATTGGTCATCATCCACTCTCCGTAGTTACGAAAGGTCTTCCCGTGCGCGAGCGCATTGTCCCAGATGAAGCCGGACGAGGCCCAGGCGAGTGCGTCGATGCCGTCCTCGCTCTTGCCACCGGGATAGCTCCGCGGAAATGCCGACGTGACTTGCCGCTCCATGTAGGCATTGGCGATGGCGCTGTCGGTCCATTGGTGACCGTCGGCGCTTTGCACGCCGGAGCAGTAGGTGTTGTCGAGCAGGACGAATTCGCGGGCGATCTTGTGTTGGTTGGGGGTGAACTTCTCGCCAAAGATACAAAGGCCGGCGTCGCCATTGCCTTCTTTCATATCGCCGAGCACCTGATCGTAACTGCGGTTTTCCTTGATCACATAGACGACGTGCTTGAACATGCTCGGCTCGCCGACGCGCCCTGGCACGGGGCGCGCGGCTTGGTCTGGACGTGCGGGTAACTTTGCTTCTTCGAGCTTGGGATAGCGCATGTTGAGGAGTGCGACCTGAGTCATCGCGGCGAGTTCCTCCTCTTTCGGCACCGGCACGAGCGAGACTGTACCGAAGAAATCCTTTGAGTTGAGTTTCACGGACTCGCCGGGCTTGAAGACCTTTTCCACACCGATGCCTTTGATGTTGGCCACGCAGAGCGCCTTGCGTCCCTCATCGAACTCGATCGCTCCAGGGAACCAACCAACCGGGATCAAGCCGAGCACCTTCGATTCGTGTTCTTCCGGCTCGAACTTGATCACGGCCACCGCGTTCTGCGTGCCGTTACAGACAAATAGGCGCTTGCCGCCGCGGTCGAAGGCGAGCGCATTCGGCTGGGCGCCGAAAAGATCAGCCGGCGTCTGTCGCGTCCATATCTTCTCGGTGATTTGATCGGTCTTTGTGTCGATGACGGTGAGGGTGTCGCTGCCGGTATTTGCAACGACGACATATCTGCGGTTCGGCGACGCTTTGATGGCGGAAGCATGCAGTCCCGTGACGAGTTGGGCTTTTACCTTTCCACCGATGAGGTCAATGACAGTCACCGAGCCTTCGCTGGCGATGTATCTCACGGGATCGACGCGCACGGTCGTGCCGCGTCCCGCCGGTGCAACGAGGTCCGCGTCGTCGGGACGGCGCCCGCCAGAGTTACTCACGTAGGCTTTGCCCACGGCGAGTGCGACCTCAAACGGCGCGACGCCGGTGTCCCACGATCGGAGCACCTTGCCGCTCTCGGCATCGAGTTCGTGAAGCTGATTGGCCAGGTTGCCGACGACATAGAGGCGCTTGCTATCAGCCGATACGGCAAGCCCCGCAGGGATTTCCATTTTGCGCTTGGACGTTCTCGCCTCGGGCACCGCGAAGGTCGTGAGAGCGCTGATCTTATGCTGCTTATCGACGGCGAAGACCTTCACGTTGCCGGCGACGTTCGACAGGTAGATGCGCGCGCTGTCGGGCGAGAAAACGAGTCCAGTGAGGCTCAACTGCGAGCCCGGTTCCGCGCCGGGCTTGGTCTTTGGAGAGGTCGGATCCACCTGCTCGGGCGGCAGCGCTACCTTTTGCAAAAGCTCGCCCGTGGCTGGGTCAATCGCGACGAGGTTTGGCGTTTTTCCCGCAGTCACCAGCAGCTTGCCATCGGGACTGAGCGCCAGTGCTTGTGGGCGCATCTCCGGCAGGTCCACTTGGTGACCCGCAGGGGTCAACACCTGGTTCGTCGGGGTGAGGTAACGGTTCTTTGCAAGTCGCCCGACGGCTTCCGGTCGCGCCGCGACGAGCGCTGGTTCCTTTGCGAGAAGCGGCAAGGCGCAAAAGAGGAATGCAACGGCGATGATGCCGAGGAGCCGACGTTCGACAGGGGAGATTTTCAAGCAGGGGAACACAAGGGGGGATTGCACAGAGATGAGTCTTCCCGATGCTCACGTGCCAGTCACGGAAAACGCGCGGATCACACGTTCTCGGCGGAACTCGCATCCGAGGTTCGCCACGAGCGCATCCTTCAAGTAAACACTCTCTCGAAACGCCTTCCGCAAACCATCGACGACTTTGATCAAACTTGCCTTCCTTCTCTTTCTCACCTGCCTCGGCGCGGACGCTGCGGAAATCGAGCGCATCTGGCTCACGCATCAGACGAATGCGCCGGACAAGTTGGTGGTGAACTGGGAGAGCAACGAGCCCGGCGACTCCGTGGTCGAGTTCGGCGTCACCCCCGCGCTCGGTGAACGCATCGTGCGCGAGGAATCAGTGAAGCTGCATCACCTTGAGATTCCACTCGCGCAGAAGAATGTGACCTATCATTACCGCGTGCGATCCGGTCTGGACGCTTCCGCGGTGAATACCTTCAAAGGCTATCCAAGCGATGAGTTGCGCGTCGCGGTGGTCGCGGACACTGGCTACACCAAGCAACCGTGGGCACCCGCCGTGCAGCGCGAGAATCCGCATCTGCTGCTCAGCGCCGGGGATCATGTGCCCGCCTTGCACAGCGGCCAGCCGGTGGCCCGCGAAAACTTCGGCGCCTTCAGCCGATTCGTGGGTGGCTCGGCCACGCTTTTCCGCTCCACACCGTGGCTGCCGGCGCTGGGAAATCACGATCGCGAGATTCGTCCGCGCGGGCCGAAGCCGCCGCCGGAGCCGGTTTACGACATTGAGGCCACGGCGTTCCGTGAGTTCTTCGCGCTGCCCGGCGACGAATGGCACTGGCACTTCGATGTGCCTGATTTCGGAGTTCGCTTTGTGGCGCTCGATTTCAGCCATCTCAGCGACATGGGCACGACCTGGCAGACCTGCCACCCGTATGCGCGCGACGGTGTGCAATTCGGCTGGTATCGCGATCTCATGGTGGCCAGCCGGCAGCCGTTCGTGATCACGATTTACAATGAACGAAACGCGACGGTGCGCGGATTGGAAGGCGGCGAATGGAGCCGCATGATCTCCCAAGGTTCTCTGGCCATCACCGGCTTCGGTTACTTCGGCGAGCGGGCGGAAGTGAACGGCTTTTCGTTTTACAACACCTCAGTCGGCGGCACCGGCACGCCCTACGCCGACCCGAAGTCCGCCGTCTTGAAAAGCGAGGATAACTTCGTGCTTCTCACCTTCCGCCGAGCGCCCGCGCAGTTGCGCGTCGAATTGAAAAACCTCAACGGCGAGGTGCTCGATCGAAAGGAGTTCTCACCGCGCCGCGAAGGAGAAAGTAAGCCATGAACAAGCCACTCACGCGCCACCATTTCCTCGGAGTAGTAAGCGGACTGCGACTACGGTTTTAGAGGAGTTCTACGTTTCCCGGCGGCGTCTTGGCAAAGGCGTGCAATTGCCTGCCATCACCATCGATGTGGCGAATGACCAGCCGTTCGTCGGTGATCTGGAGATGAGTAAACCCATGAACGCCTTCGCTAAAGCGATTGAGCGCAGTCGATTTGTAAGTCTGCTTTTCTCTCAAGGTCGTGCCGCCACCGCCCGTCACGATGAACGAGGTGGGGTGACCATCGAATTCGAGATGTTCGAGATCGTGAATGTGGCCGCAAAAATATAAGTGCGCGGAATGCTCGCGAAACAACGAGTCCCATTCGGCGATCAACACCGAGCTATCTCCCGCATTGGAATAGAGGGGATGATGTCCGCACACCACGAGGAAGCGGGTCGTGCGAGGCTTCGCCAATTCCGCCTTCAACCACATTGCCTGGGCAGTCCGCTCTTCCGCGTTGAGCGACAGCTTTTCCGGCGTGGCCTTTTGGTAGTTGCTGTCGAGCGCGAGGAAGGTCACGAGCGGACGGTCCTGCGGAAAATCAAAGCGATACCATTTGGCCGGCATGGTCCAGCGCGTGCCGGGATGTGCCGCGGCGTACGCCAGTTGGGCTTCGGCTTTTCCTGCTGGCTCGACGTTGTAGTCGTGGTTGCCGAGCAACGAATAGCAAGGGCCGCGAAACTGCGATGGCGGATACATTTCCTCGAACTGCGTCTGCCAGCGCGGACACGCCGCTCCGCCGTCGAGCTGACCGTAAAAATTGTCGCCGAGCAGGAAGAGCGCAGACGGCGCAATGTTCTGCTCCCTGGCGTAGGATCCCATCGCCTGGGCCACCTGCCGCTGCGGATCGATGCTGCCCGCCGCACCCCAATCGCCGAGCAAAAACATGTGCTCAGCTTGCGCATCCACGCGGGCGGCGGCGCGCAGATTGAATCGTCCCGCAAACAACGCCGCCGCGCTGAATCCGAAGGTTTGGAGAAACTGGCGGCGGGAATGAAGCTGATCAACGGGCATGGAATTTCGGGTGTTCTGAAAGCGTTAATAATCAGGCGGCGTTTCGCGGAATGCGTTTGCGCTGGCCCTTCTCCTGCGTCGGCGCCTTTTGCTCAGCGCCCGGCAGAGTTGGTTTCGGGAGATAGGCGGATTCGTAGCGAGCGCGGCTGAGAACGTCGCCGGTTCCGGGCAGCGCTGGCGGATTCGCCTTCGCCTCGTCGAAGCGAAACGCGGAGGTGAGATCGCCGAAGGTCTGCCGGCGCCAGTCGGTGATATTCGGCTCTTTCACGCCGGTGAACTTTTCCAGGAACTGCAGCACCGAGGTGTGATCGAAGGGCTGGCTGCATACCCAGCCGCCCGCAGTCCACGGCGAAACGACGATGCACGGCACCCGGAAGCCGGCGCCGATCGGCAGGCCCTGCACATATTCCTTCGCAGTCCCCGGCGGCGGCGTGGGCGGGACGACGTGGTCGAAGATTCCGTCGTTCTCGTCGTAGTCGAGGATGAAGACGGTCTTGGCCCAGACCTCGGGATTGGACGCAATCGCGTCGATCTTGCTGGCCACGAAGGCCGCGCCCGCGGCGGGCATGAAGTCGGGATGCTCCGACTGGGTGCTCGTGGGGATGATCCACGAGACCGCCGGCAGATTGTCGTTGGCGGCATCGTATTCAAACTTGCCCTCGGGCTCGCGAATCAGCCCTCGCGTGTAGAGCGCGGAGTCCCGGTCGGCTTCGCGGAATGTTTTGAAATGCTCCAGCATGTTGCAGCCGTAGTTGTCCTGCTGCTGATAGACCTTCCAACTCACGCCCGCCTTCTCCAGCCGCTCGGCATAAGTCGTCCAGCCGAAGCCTTCCTTGATCGGCCGGTTGCTGGTCATCGGTCCGCCACCTTCGCCGGCCCCATCGATCGTGCCGGTCATCCAGTACATGCGGTTCGGCCACGTCGGTCCCATCACCGAGCAGTGGTAGGCGTCGCAAATCGTGAACGCCTCGGCCAGCGCGAACTGGAACGGGATGTCCGCGCGCGTGTGATAGCCCATGACATACGGTGCCCGCGCGCCTTCCGCCTTGCGATGGGCGGGCAGCCAGTTGTCCATTTTGCCGCCGTTCCAGGATTCGTGCTGCACCGGCCACGAGTGGTTGGTCGAGGGCATCTTCTGCGCGTTCGTCTTCCGGGTATCGAGATGAAAGGGCAGCAGGTAGCCGCTCGGATTCTCGGGATCGGGTTGATAGAAAACCGACTTGCCGTCGGGTAGCTTCAGCGCATCGGGATCGTCGAATCCGCGCACGCCGGCCATCGTGCCGAAGTAGTGATCGAACGAGCGGTTTTCCTGCATCAGCAGGACGACGTGTTTGATGTCCTTTAGCGCTCCGGTGGAAGGCGGAGCCTTCGCGAGCGCGCGCCGCACATTCGGCGGCAAAAAGGACGCCGCAAGCGCAGTCGCCGCCGTGGCCGCGGCTGAGCCGAGCAGTCGTCGTCGCGTCATGCAAAGCGATCCAAGGTCGATGTCGGGATGTTCGGCGGGGGAGATGCTCATTGAGGTAAAGGAATAAATGTCCCGGCCTCGCTGCGCGACTGTAAATCGTGCAAGGCAATGGTTTCGTTGACGGGTGGTCTTTGATTTGAGACGCCCTTTCAAGAGGGCCTGCCGATGGGCGCATGGGAATCTCTCGAGTCGTTTAAGAACCGCGGAGTTTCCGGCGCGCGGAGCACGAGAGGTCGCCGGAGGGATCGGCCAGGCGCACTTTCGGGAGGATCGAGAAACCCCACACTCCGGCGGCCAGGATCCACAGATAACTCGCGGCGGTGAGCCAATGCGGACGAGCGGGCGAAAAGTCACCGAAGGCGCGGAGCGCGGCGCCCGCGAGCAGGAGGAAGGTGGCCACTTGCAAGGCGGGCAGGCGCGTTTCGAAGAGTGCTTCATTTCCCGAATGACCAAGCACCACGCGGGTGGCGACGGTGAAGGCGATCAGGCTGAAGCCTCCGAGGAAAACGATGTGGAGTCCGGCGAGGCGCTGGCTGGGCCAGAAGAGCGGGAAGATCAACCCGATGACGAGTGCCCGCAAAGCCAGTTGCGCCGCGAGTGGGGCGGTATGCAGCGGTCGAGATCGGCGGTGAAACGGGATCATCGTGGCGAGATAGACGATCGCCGCGACGGCGCGCAGCCATGCGGCAGCGGGTGCTCGCGGGTCGCTGGCTTCGAGCCAATAGCTCGCGATCAGCGCGAGCCCGGTGCAGCCCCGAAAAGAAGAGCGGCCAAAGCGAGACGCCGGAGATGCCGAGGAGCGTCGCGAGCGGGAAAAAGATGAGGAACGGCTCGGCGGTGCAAAGGCTGAGGAAGGACGGGCGCGGCGCGGGCATGGGGCGGTGGCGTCAGCGCTTCGCTTGCTTGATCGGAGCGCTCTCAACGTCGCCGCGCGACGCGGCGAAAATCGGGCGCAGTTCGCCCGGATTGCGGGCCATGTCGCGCACGGCCACGCTGTCCAGCACATCGAAGAACGCCTGCCGTGCGCGATAGAGCACGGGCTTGAGACGACAGACCTTGGTGATCGGGCAGGTGTTGCTGGCAGCGTCGAAGCATTCCGCGACGTCGAGAGTGAACTCGGTGTAGCGCACGATTTCGCCGATCCGGCATTCGGCGGTATGTGGCGCGAGCATGAGGCCACCGCCAGCTCCGCGGGCGGCGATCAACCAGCCTCCCTTGGTCAGGGACTTGGCGACCTTGGTGAGATGATGGAGAGAAACGCCGTAGGCTTCGGCCACCTCTTTTGTGCTCACCTTTCGCTGCGGGTGGGTCATGAGGTAGAGCAGCAGCCGGAGGGCGTAGTCGGTGTGGGTGGTGAGTTGCATGGGAGACGTGTGCCGGACCCGGATGGGAACGGACACTCGCCGCACAAATATAGCATTTCCGGTTGAAGGGGTATAAGAAATACCTATTCTCCGGGTCCACATCGGTACCGCGCAGGCTCCACGAACCAACCAGCGCCTTTTCCAACGACCAACCACATCACTTCTCCCACATGAAAAAGCTCTTCGCCCTCATCGTCCTCAGCCTCTCGCTTTGCGCGTTTGCCGCCGACCCGGTCGCTCCGGCCTCGGTTGAACCGCTCAACACCGTTTGTCCCGTCAGCGGTAAAGCGGCGGACCCGAAAGTCACCTTCACCTACGAAGGCACTACTTACGCTTTCGCCGACGACACCTGCCGGAAGAAGTTTGAAGCCGACCGCGCCAGCAGCCTCTATCAGCAACTCGGCGGCAAGGCCGCCCTCGACGCCGCGGTGGACCTTTTCTACGTCAAGGTCCTGGCTGACCCGCGGGTGAATTCCTACTTCAAGGACATCAATATGAAGCGGCAGAAGAACAAGCAGAAGGAGTTCCTCTCCATGGCCCTCGGCGCACCCATCAAATACACGGGTGCGGATCTGCGCACGGCGCATCGGGAACTGCCCGGCCTCAATGACTCACACTTCAACGCGATTGCCGAACACCTCCAGGCGACGCTGGTGGAACTCAAAGTGGACAAGGCCCTCATCGATCGCACTCTCGCGATTGTGGAGACCACTCGCGCCGACGTGCTGAACCGAACGAAGCCGGCCAACTGATCGTTCGCTCCCCGGTTGGCGCATTGCGGCGGTGACAATTCATTATGCATTATCCCCGAATCCTCCTCGCTCTGGCCGCTTTGAGCCTCGCGTCACCGGTCGTGGCGGAAGATTTTCAAGGCTCCACCCACGCGCTGAAATATGACGATCCTCCGATCGAATACAGCAAGCAGACACCGCAGGATCGGATCGCAAAACTCCAGGCGCAGATCGTGAGCGGCGAGGTGAAGCTGAAGTGGGACGACGAGTATGGCTGGCTCCCGGCGCTGCTCGATGAACTCAAGATTCCGAAGTCCTCGCAAATGCTGGTCTTCTCGCAGACTTCGCTGCAACGCCGCGAGATCAATCCGCGGAACCCGCGCGCCATCTTCTACAATGACGATGTCTATGTGGGCTACATCCCGCACGCGCCGATGATGGAAATCTCCGCCGTCGATCCGAAGCTCGGCGGCATCTTCTATTCGCTCGATCAGGTGCCGCAGGATAAGCCGTCATTCACGCGCAATCAGGATTGCATCCAATGCCACGTCTCTCCCCGGAGTCTCGGCATCCCCGGCCACTTCGTCCGGTCGTTGCGCACCGATGGCGGCGGCGAGATCATTGCCGGGACGGATACCAGCGAGGTCACGCATTGCACCCCGCTCGCGGATCGCTGGGGCGGCTGGTATGTCACCGGCCAGAGCGGCGCACAGACGCACCTCGGCAATCTTGTCGGACTTTCCGCCTTTGACCGGCACTCGGGCGATCCGAGCTATCGCGGCAATGTTCCCGATCTCCGCGAGATCATCGACACCAGCAAATATCTCACACCGCACAGCGACATCGTCGCGCTCATGGTCCTCGAACATCAGGTGCATATGCACAACTACATCACGCGACTGAACTACGAGACGCGGACCATGACCGAGACTTACGGCCACATTCGCTATCTCAAGAACCAGGTAAACGCCTTCCTGCGCTACCTGCTCTTCACCGAGGAAACGCCGCTCAGCGGGCCAGTCAGCGGCGACCCGCAATATGTCGCAGACTTCACCGCGCCTGGACCGCGCGACTCGAAAGGTCGTTCACTACGCGATCTCGATTTGCAGACACGCACGTTCAAGTACCCGTGCTCATTCCTCATCTACTCCGAAGCCTTCGACCAAATCCCCATGGTGATGCGCGACCATCTTTTGCAGCGGCTCTACGACATTCTTACTGGAAAGGACGAGGACCCGGAGTTCTCCAAAATCACCGCCAACGACCGGCAGGCGGTCCTCGAAATCCTGCGCGAAACCAAGCCAAACCTGCCCGCTTACTGGCAGCCGCTCGCGGCGAAGCAATAGGGCTCTCGCGCCGTCCACGCCCTCGCGGCTCACGGCCGGTATCAGTGAGGAGTTCCGACGCCGTGAACGTGGGCCAGATACTCCGCGATCTCGCGCGCGCCTTCCACGAAGTCATGCCCATTCATCGTCTGCACCTTGAGCTTGGAAGAGTTCGCTGACGGAGCCGCCGCCAGCACCAGCACAGGACAACTCTGATTTTCCTCTCCGAGCAGCGGAACCAATTCCGGGCGCGGTCGTGGAAAGGCGATATAGCGCACTTCCACATGCTCCTTGAGCATTGGATAGAATTCGAGGAGGCCGATCATCTCCGCGCAGCCGGGACAGAAATATGGTCCCTGGCCATTGTCGAGAAAGTCCGGTTTGAGGAGGAAGAGGGGGTCGCGGATCATGGCGGAAAGCTATCGCGATCGGATCGGCAAAGCGCAAGACCGATCACTTGATTATATCGCACCACGATGTATTACTAGCACCTGTTCATGCTTTCATCAGCCCACTGCGAAACCCGGTCGCGCTCCTTTCAATGACCACTGCTCCCCATCGTCACAGTGTCATCTTCCTTTCGGTTACTTCGATCGTGCTCGCGGGAGTCACGACCGTTGTCGCGTGGGCCTTGGTCCAACTCATCTATTTCATCACCAATCTCGCCTTCTACCAGCGTCTCGCGTTCACTCCCGCGTCTCCGGCGAATAATCATCTGGGGCTCATCGTCGTCGTCGTGCCGGTGATCGGCGGGTTGATCATCGGCGTGATGGCGCGCTACGGATCGCAGGCCATCCGCGGCCACGGCATCCCGGAAGCCATGGAGCAAATCCTCCTCAATCGCAGCCGCATCCCGGCGCGCATCACCGTGCTCAAGCCGGTGTCCTCCGCGATCTCGATCGGCACGGGCGGTCCGTTCGGCGCGGAAGGGCCGATCATCGCGACCGGCGGGGCGCTCGGTTCATTGCTGGGACAAATTTTCAGCGTCACGGCCTCGGAGCGAAAGACGCTGCTCGCAGCCGGCGCTGCCGCGGGAATGACGGCGATTTTCGGCAGCCCCATCGCCGCGGTGCTGCTCGCGATCGAGCTTTTGCTTTTTGAATTCAGCGCGAGTTCTCTCGTCCCGGTCGCTCTCGCCTGCGCCACCGCTTCGGCCGTGCGGATTTGGTTTTTCGGTTCGGAGCCGATCTTCGCCATGCCGCTGGTCGCCGTTCCCGGCCCGGCAGTTCTTTTCACCTTTCTCGTGCTGGGCGCCTGCGTGGGAGTCGCGGCGGCCTTCATCAGCCGTGCGGTGTATTGGGTGGAAGATCAGTTCGAGCACCTCCCCGTGCATTGGATGTGGTGGCCGGCGATCGGAGCGGTGGGCGTCGGGCTGATTGGTTACTTCACGCCGCGGACTTTCGGCGTTGGCTACAACAACATCGAGGAGATCGTCGCCAATACCCTGCCGATCCAGATCGTGGCGTGGCTTTGCGCCATGAAGCTTTTTTCGTGGCTCATCGCCCTCGGCAGCGGCACCTCCGGCGGAACGCTCGCGCCATTGCTCACCATCGGCAGCGGTCTCGGCGCGTTGCTCGCCGTCGGTGTGAACCATCTCGTGCCAGGACTGGACTTACCCATCGGCCTCGCCGCGCTGGTGGGAATGACCGCGATGTTTGCCGGGGCCTCGCGCGCGCTGCTCGCCTCGATCGTGTTCGCCTTTGAAACGACCATGCAGCCGCACGCACTCCCCGCGCTACTCGCCGGCGCCACCGCCGCGTTCCTCGTGGCGCACCTCATCTCGAAGCATTCGATCATGACCGAGAAAATCGCCCGCCGCGGTGTGTCCGTGCCGCACAGTTATGCGCCGGATCCACTCGCACACATTCGCGTCGCCGAAGTGATGGCTAGTGACTTTCAAACGATCCCGGCAGCGATGACAGTCGAAGCCCTGGCGAACGGAATCGCCTCCAACGATCCCCTCGTCTCGCGACGCCACGCTTCGCTGATCCTGGATGAAGAACAGCGTCTGGTCGGAATCATCACTCGGAGCGACGTTTTGCGCGCCGCGGATTCCGGGCAGCACCTTCTCCCCGTGCGGGACACGGGCACCGGCACGCTGGTCGTAGCGCATCCGGACGAAACACTCCGCGAAGCACTCGTCAAAATGCTCCGGCACAAAATCGGCCGCCTCCCGGTCGTGGATCGCAGCGATCCGCAGCGAGCCGTAGGATACCTTGGCCGCGCGGAGATTCTATCCGCAGAGACCGTGGATGTCCGCGAACCCGGCTGGATCGAAAGCGCCTTCCCGCGCGTAACCGCGAGCGCCGGGACTTCTCCCGAGACTTAGTTTTTCTCCGCTTCCTTCGGCTCGAAAAGCACCAGCCACTTTGCATAGCCCGCTTCAGTCATTTTTTCTTTGGGGACGAATCGGATCGCCGCTGAGTTTATGCAATAGCGCAGTCCACCGAGTTCCTTCGGGCCATCGTTGAAGACGTGCCCCAGATGGGCTTCGCCCGTCCTCGATCGCACCTCGACGCGCTCCATGCCGTGCGTCTTGTCGGCGAGTGCTTTCACCTCGGCCGCGTCGATCGGCTTGGTGAAGCCCGGCCAACCGCATTCCGTGTCGAACTTGTCCTTTGAGGAAAAGAGTGGCTTGCCCGAGATGATGTCCACGTAAATGCCCTCGCCGTGGTGTTTCCAATACTCGTTCGTAAACGGCCGCTCCGTCGCGTTCTCTCGCGTCACCGAATACTGCAATGGCGTGAGGCGTTTCCGCAGCTCTTCATCAGTTGGAGCAGGGTGCTTGTTTTCAACCTTGGCTGTCATCGGTTTGGGCGTGAAAGGTGCGGGTGATGGTTCGCTCATGGCGATCGGAGCTACTCCCGCAATTCCGACAATGGCGGCAGCAGTGCGAAGAGTATAGACAAGGCGATGTGGCGAGCACGATTGGGAGATCATGATTAGGTAACTTCACTTTCTTGCAAAACACCTTCTTG
>NZ_JBDUCX010000377.1:0-4054 GCF_040003245.1 Chthoniobacter sp. | reverse complement strand
TTGCGCGAAGGGAGGCGGCTGTCATTCGTTTGGCGTTACGCGACGCGTGACGTGACGAAGAATCTGGCGCTGGAAGAAGCGCTCGCGTTGCTCGGCCAGGCGCTGGGCGCGGAATGGGAACGCGCGCACCTTTTCACGATCACGGGGGACTGGCAGCTTCGTTGCGATGCCGGCGGGTACGGCACGCTCAAGGCGAGCCGGCCGGCATTTGCCGTGGCGCCTGCGCCGGAGCACGACCGGGAAAAGACGGTGGCAGTGGATGTGAGCGAGGCGGGGTGGTTGCGGGCGCTCGGGGTGACGAACGCCGAGGGCGAAGCGCGGCCTGGCATGGCGCCGAAGTTGCGGCAGATCCAGCGCTTCGTGGAACTGCTTGGGCATCTGGTGGATGACTCGCCGTTGCGGGCGCCATCCGCGCCGTTGCGCATCGTGGACATGGGTGCGGGCAAGGGCTACCTCACTTTCGCCACGGCAGAATTCTTCCGCGCACGCGGCGTGGAAACGGAGATCACCGGGGTGGAAGCGCGGGCGGAATTGGTGGAACTCACCAATCGTGTTGCCCGCGAGCATGGCTTCACTGGCTTGAATTTCGTCGAAGGAACGATCGCGGATTTTGCGCCGCCGCAACCGCTCGACGTGCTGATCGCCCTGCATGCCTGCGACACGGCCACGGACGATGCGCTGGCCAAAGCAGTGCAGGCGGGCGCCACGCTGATCCTCGCCGCGCCCTGCTGCCACAAGGAAGTGCGGGCGCAATTGCAGCCGCCTTTGGTGCTGCGCGAAGTGTTGCGGCACGGCATCCTTGCCGAGCGCGAAGCGGAGATCGTCACCGACGGTTTGCGAGCGCTCTTGTTGGAGATGCACGGTTATCGCGCGAGCGTCTTCGAATTCATCTCGCCCGAGGACACGAGCAAGAACCTGATGCTCTCGGCGCAGCGCCGCGCCCAGCCAGTGGACGCGGACTCGTTGCGCGCGCAATTTCGGGCGTTGATGGATTTCCATGGCCTGCGCGAGCAACGCCTGGCCACACTGCTCGGAGAATGAAAGGCTTTCACCTAGTCCAGTTTACGAACGATGAGTTGCGCATCCTCCGCGAATTGCGCGAGCGCTTCCTCGCCGGCACGGCGGGCGCGGCGGATTACTGGCAATCGCCCGATCATCTCGAACTCTACGACTCGACTTACGCGGAGCGGATCGGCTGGAAATGGGACGCGGTGCTCGACGAGCTGGATCTGCGCGGCTGGCATCCGCGCACCACGCGCGTGCTCGACTGGGGCTGCGGCACCGGCGTCGCGCACCGGCGCGTGCTGGCCAAGTGGCCGCGATTCACCGCCGCCAATTTGCACGATCGCTCGCACCACGCGAGCATGTTTGCCGCCCAAAAGACCCGGCGGGAGTTTCCGCAAGTGGCGGTGACGTTGGACCGGCCGGCTGTGACGCCGGAGACACTGCTGCTGGTCAGCCACGTGATCAATGAATTGCCGGAAGCCGAGCTGGATCATCTGCTGGAGCTGGCTCGCGGGGCAGGGGAGGTGATCTGGGTCGAAGCCGGAACGCATGCTGACAGCCGGCGCTTGATCGATGTGCGCGAGCGGCTGCGCGACACCTTCACGCCCATTGCACCATGCACCCACAGCGCACGCTGCGGGATGCTCACGGTGAAGAATGCGCCGCATTGGTGCCATCATTTCGCGCGGCCGCCCTCGGCCATTTTCCAGGACGCGCGCTGGGCGGATTTCGGGAAAGAGATCGGGATCGATTTGCGCAGCGTGCCCTACAGCTTCCTCGTGCTGGCGCGGACGCCGCAGATGCCGCCGGGCTATTCGCGCATCATCGGCGAGCCACGCGAGGCCAAGGGTTTCGCGCGCGTCCTGAGCTGTCAGGTGGAAGGCGTCGCGGATTACATTCTGCAAAAGCGGGATGTGCCCGAACTCTTCCGCGCCGTGCGCAAGGGCACGCTGGAACCGGTCTACCGCTGGACGCTGGCCGATGGAAAAATCGTGGCTGCCGAGCCGCTTGCCTCCGACGCGGGCATGCTCTAGCTTCGCCGTCCCAAATGAAACCCTCCATCCTCCGCAGCCTCGGCTGCATCGCGCTCGGCGCCGCGTTCACCCTCGCGCCACTTACGACCATGGCTGATTCGGCAAAAGAAAAAGGCGAAGCGTTCCTCAAGGAAAACGCCAGCAAAGACGGTGTGAAAACGACCGCGAGCGGTCTGCAATACAAGATCACGAAAGAAGGCACGGGCAAGAGCCCGAAGGCGACCGACAACGTGCTCGTGCACTATCGCGGCACCTTGCTCGACGGCACGGAGTTCGACAGCTCCTACAAGCGCAACGAGCCGATTTCCTTCCCGCTCAATCGCGTCATCCCCGGCTGGACCGAGGGCCTGCAACTCCTGAAAGAAGGCGGCAAGGCGACCCTCTACATCCCGTCGAACCTGGCCTACGGCCCGAGCGGCACGCCCGGTGGTCCGATCGGCCCGAATGAAACGCTGATCTTCGAAGTCGAGCTCCTGAAGGTCCAGTAGCGCTACTTCAGCACCATCCACAGCGTCTGCGCCGCGGCGTCGGGCGGAATGTCCGGCAACGGCGGTTCCGCGTGAAACTCCGCGGCGCGGCGCGTGGCCTTGAGCGCGAAGCGCGCGACGTTCTCGAGCGCGCGGCGCGGGAGTCGCGTGCAATTGGTGGAGACGAGCACCCTGGCGCGCGGCGCGGCCAGTTCGAGAGCGGTGAGGAGCAGCGCCTCGATGTCTTCTTCCACCTGGAAGCGCCGTCCCTTGTTGCCGCGCGAAAAGGTCGGCGGGTCGAGGATGATGGTGTCGAAGGTTTCGTTTTTACGTGCGAGGCGGGGCAGCAGGTCGAGCACGTCGTCGGCGTAAAAGCGGTGCGTGGCGGCGTCCAGATTGTTGAGAGCGAAATTCTCCCGCCCTCGATCGATGGACTTTTTCGATAGGTCGACACTCACCGTTTCCGCGCCCGCCA
Source organism: Chthoniobacter sp. (assembly GCF_040003245.1). Classification (NCBI taxonomy): domain Bacteria; kingdom Pseudomonadati; phylum Verrucomicrobiota; class Spartobacteria; order Chthoniobacterales; family Chthoniobacteraceae; genus Chthoniobacter; species Chthoniobacter sp. The sequence continues at coordinate 1,073 of NZ_JBDUCX010000377.1, read as the reverse complement.
GCGCGGCGGCGACGGAAAAGGAGCACGTGTAGGCGAAGGTATTGAGCAGGCGGCGCGGGGCGTCGCGGCGCACGAAGGCGCGATTCGCGCGCTGGTCGACGAAGAGCCCGGCCGAATAACCCGCGCCGAAGTCCAGGCCGAAGCGCATGCCGTTTTCCTCGACGACCGTGGTGAGCGGGAGCGTGGCATCGCCTTCCAGTAACGACGGCGCGATCCGCTCGGCGTTTTGCCGCGGGAGAAACTTCCCGAACACCCGTCGCGGCACGTAGCCATGCTCCGTGCACCAGGTCCGCAGGCCGGCGTGCAGGACGTCGCGCGCGGCGTCGTCCTTGTAGGAAATGAGCACGTCATCGCCCAAGCGTTCCACCCAGCCGCCGGGGCCCGTTGTCAGGCGATGGGCGTTGGTCGCAGCGGTAGTGAAGGCTGCCCATTGGATGCTGGAGAGCCATTTTTCCGAGGGGAAATGGGGATATTGGGGCACAGCGGGACGGCTCAAAGTAACCGCGAGAATCCTTTGCATGAAGGGCTTAATTCAAGTATTATCGGGCCAATTTTTCCGACCCCTACCCGACCCTATGCGCCTATACGTCCTCCTCCTCCTCGCGGTTCTCGCCGTCACGGCGACCCCCCTCCGCGCGCAGTCGAGCACTGACCCAGGTGATCTGTTCGTCAATGCTTACATGGCTGTGCAGCAGGGTGAAAAGGCCGAACAAGCCGGCAGCTTGAAAGCCGCGCTGGCCAAACTGCGCGCGGCCGCCGCCGTTCTCGACCAGATCGCCACGCGCTTTCCGACCTGGCAGCCGCAGATCGTGGAATATCGCAAGACGCGCACCGTCGAGGCCATTGCTCGCGTGCAGGAAAAGATCGCGCGCTCTGGAGGCGGAAAGGTGGATGCGAGCGATGCGCCGGCGAGCAACGACCAGCCGCCCTTGCCGCAGGGCGACAACGACAAGCCCCTGAATTTCGAATCCGTCGATGCACCACTGGCGCCGTCGCGCAGCAGCGGCGGTCCATCGCCCAAAACGGCGCCCAAGTCGCATGGCAAGGACACCGACTTGTTCGCGGAAGCGTCG
>NZ_JBDUCX010000185.1:0-13760 GCF_040003245.1 Chthoniobacter sp. | reverse complement strand
CAGTCGAGACCCTCGCGGTGCCATTGCAGCACCAGCGGCGGAGGCGTCGTGGGCGCCACCTTGCTGGGATAAACGGAGCCGGTGGCGGTGGCGGCAATGTCCCACCAGATCGCGTCGATCTGGCTGCCCGGCTCATCGACAGAGGAGAAGATGGCGTCGCGAAAACGATCGAAGGTTGCTGCGCTATCGGGGTGCAGCTTCCAGTAGCTCATCAAGGTATCGTTCGCGTCGTACTGCACCACGATGCGCCGCTTCCGACTTCGCACCATCTCGCGGTGGTTCGTCGGCAAGACGACCGTGGTCACGGTGTCCCCCCTCAGCCAGCGCGGACTCGCCAGCGCCGCGGCGCCCGTCAACAGGAACTGCCGTCGATGGAAATGCATGCCTCATTTTCACCCCACTTTCGGGAGAGAAAAGAATGTTCGCCGTCTTTTCGTGAATCCCTTCCTAAGGCGCGCCTGAGATCAGGAGCGTCCGCTCGACGAAATGCAGGTCGGTCTCATCGTAGTAGCTCGCATACCATGGCCCATCTGCGGACGCGGTGGCCTCGAGATTCATGGCCTCCTGGTTTTGCGTGCGATCGCGGAAGTGGAAATGATCCACGAGCCGGATGGCTTCGATGGCAAAAACCGTCACCACGACACGGTCGCGAATTTCAATGAGGTTGTCGCCATTCCGCTGTTCCGGGCCGAAGGCGAGATTGCTGGAGCCACACCACACCACCGGATTCGCGCCCTTGAAATCGACCACCACGAACTTGTGATGAATCGCGATGCCGGAGAACCCGATCTCCTCATCAAAGGGCGGAGGCAGGACGTGCGCGCCACCTTTGCCGGCTACGAGCACGCCATTCCGCGTGTGCGGCTTGTAAAGCGTCACGGTCTTGGTGGTGTCGGTCACCCCATAAGAAAAGATGTCGTTATCCCGTTTCTCCCGGACAAAGCGAATCGCATCCAGAATGGAACCGGCACTGTTGTCCTTCATGATGGCGAAAAGCACGTCGCTCTGCGCGGCCTTGATGCGATCCGCGATGATTTTGAAGAAATCCGTCGCCACCGGCAGGGTATGTGGCGAAAAGCGGATCGTCATGTTCGGAAGGTTGTTTTCACCGATAACATGGTCCTGCATCGCCAGATCGATACTCTTAAAGGCCGTCATGAGCGGCTTCGAAAAAGATTTCTGGAAGACATCCGCGTACAGCTTCGCAACCTTCTGGTTATTGAAAATCAGGACGTGATTGGCGTTGATGTAAAGACCATTGGTGGAAAAATTAGTCGAGCCGGTCAGGACCTTGACCGCGGTATTGTCCGCCTTGATCTTCTGAATGAAGACCTTGGAATGGGCGAGGGCCTGAAATCTACCGCGCACGAGCGCGCTGGGCGCGACGGCTTGCTGGGAAAACAACTGCGCGAATTGATCCTCGAAGGCCGCATTCCCATCTTTGTCCTGTCCCGTATGGGTACTGGAATCGTCGAGGAGTATCCGCAGCCGGCCCTGGCGCGCCAGCGTCAGCAAACGGTCGCAGATGACCGGTTCATCCAAGTCGAAAGCGAAGACATCCAGGGCAAGGCTGGGATCGGCCAGTGTCGCATCGAGAAACTCGAGGATGCGGGCGCGCGCCTGCCAGCCCATCCACTCGAATTGGTCGGCAAAAGTGTAGGCGCTGATCTTGGTTTGTTCGTCCGGCTTGACCGGGCCGGATTTGGCTTTGATATCGAAGATAAGATCGGACTGATTCGGGCGCACCTTGCCGTTTTCACCAAAGTGATTCACATAGGCCTGCGAGGAAACGAAACCGCGTGTGAACCCTATTTGCAGATCGCCCACCTGAAAGGGGCTCACGTCAATCGAGACCTTGACGGTGAGCGACGGATCCAGCGGTTGCAGGACGTCACCGACGAGGTAACGCGCGGTCACCTCGTAAGTGTAAGTCCCGTAGAATGGATCGTTGACCTGATGAAACGTCGCCGGCACGTGAACCCAGCGGAACTTCTGAATCGGCGAGAACTCCGTCGTCATCGCATCGTGCTTCGAAATGTGATTCTTCTGCATGACCGCCGGCGGGTAGGTCAGCAAATTGTACATGTAAAACGGCGCGCGAGTACCCGGTGTGATGCGCACACTGAAGCCGGTGAAGTTCTTTGTTTTCGCTTCGTCGAGATCGAAGGCCAGCAAGGTCATTGCATCCCCTTTGTGAGCGCGCACACTCACTCCATTATTCGAGGCAAACTCAGTCATGATATTTCGTAGCGGCGTCCGGCGATCCCACGGGATTACGGCTGCCCGAGGCAGGAAGCCCACGCAGACTTGATCACCGACTGCTCTCCTTTCACGAGCTGCAGCCTGCCGAAAAGCGGCCGAAATGGAAAGCGGCATTTACCAGACCGCCTTGGCCCGGATGAAATGATCCTCTGCCCGGGCTATGCCCCCCGAAAACGGGTCGGCAGCGGCGGCCAGGCGATCCCGCTCTCCGCGAAAGCGAAACGCCCGACCGCCGCCGCTCCACCAGACCAGACAGCGGGTTTTAGAGATCCTGCCCGTGGGCGATGAAGGCGCGGTAAAGGCGCAGGATCTCAGTGAGGGCGACGAAGAGGCCGTCGGTGTGCTCTTCGGTGATCGGTCCGCGCGGGGCGTAGAGCTCGATCTCGAAGGGATAGGGCTGCACGTCGGCGGGCGGGCTGAGGCGGCCGTGGGCGTAATCCGCAGTGCGTGCGTAGCGGTCGCCGGGGCGCACTTTCACCGCTTGCGTGGCCAGCGGCAGGGCGGACGCGGCGGCGGCGAGCGCGGGCTCCACGACCTCCGCGGCGATGATCTCGCTGCGCACGGCTGCGTAGAAGCCCCGCGCGGAAGGGTCGACGCGCAGGGAGAGCAGGCCATTGAATCTCCACTTGCGCAGTTCAGTTTTAAAGAACTGCACATCGGCCTCGGCCGAGTCTCGCGCGAAGCGCGCCTCGAAATCCGCCAGCGGCGCGGCCTCGGCGGTAAAGCCGCGCACATTGACGACCGGATAGCCGATGAGGGCAAAATCGCGGCTCAAGGTGAGGCTGCCCTGGAGCTGGAGCAGCAGGCTCGCCAGCGCCCGCACTGTCTCGACGTTGCCCGTCTCAAAACCGGCGAACAGACCGAGCCGGATCGGCTTGCCACCGCCGCGCTGGCCGAGGAGCAGGAACTTGTGAATCTCGGCGCTGAGTCTCCGTATTTCAATAGGTTGGCGACTGGCGATAAGGCTCGCGGAATCGCGCGCGACCTCGTGCAAGGGCGCGAGGATTTCCGCCACGTGGGAAGCGGTTTCATCCGGCCCGCGCGGCGCGGACGGTGGCTGCTGGGCGGTGGACGGGAGAACGTGATTGGGAATGAAAGACATGACAGGTAGTTTGGATCGCGAACCGGACCGTATCTGCGGTAATCGGTCGCCATGAGCGTTGACCACCAGTTCGAACTGGTGGGAGGCTGGGAATGAACACAAGGTTCGTTCCTGCTGCGCTATTTCTCTACTGTTTCAATATACTTATGCAAGGACTATTTTCCGTATGACACGCCGGGACGCGATCGCCGGCTCCGGTCCCGCGGTGGGGTGTGGGGCGCGTGTCCCCACACCCCATGCCATGAGGAATCGTTCTCTCGTGGTGTCGTTGCATGACGTCTCGCCGATGACGCGGGTGGAGTGCGGCACAATCCTGGCGGAATTGCACGCGCTAGGTGTGCCGTGCGCTTCCTTGCTCGTGATTCCCGATCATCATCATCGTGGCCACATGCTGGCGGACGCGGAGTTCGGCCCGTGGCTGCGAGAGCAGGCGGCGGCGGGGCACGAGGTAGTCGTCCACGGCTACCATCACCAGCGCGAGCGGCAGGGCGGCGAGAGCCTGCGGGACAAGCTCACGACGCGCTTTTACACGGCGGATGAAGGCGAGTTTTACGATCTCGACCGGGCCTCGGCGACCGTGCTGGTGACCAAGGCCCGCACGGAATTCCAGCAACTCGGAGTGGCCACCGCGGGATTCATCGCGCCGGCCTGGCTGCTGAGCGATGAAGCGGAGTGCGCGTTGCGCGATCTGCAATGCGAATACACCACGCGGCTCGGCGACGTGCTCGACTTGCGCAGCGGACGCTCGTTTGCCTCGCAATCCCTCGTCTGGAGTGTGCGCAGTGCGTGGCGCCGGCAGGTGAGCCTCGCCTGGAATGCGTTCCTCTTTGGCCGGCTGACGGCCAACCCGCTGCTCCGTATTTCCATCCATCCTGTCGATCTGCGCCAGGCGAAGGTTTGGCAACAAATACGTGAACTCGTCACGCGGGCACTTGCCGAGCGCGAACCGCTGACCTATCTCGCTTGGCTGACGCGGCAACGAATCGCGACGACCCCACCTTGAAAGCCGACCTCCACCTCCACTCCCGTTTCAGCGACCGCGCCCCGGAATGGCTCTTCCGCCGTGCCGGGCTGCCCGACAGCTATTCGGAACCCGCACGGCAGTACGAAAAGCTTCGCGAACGCGGGATGAACCTGGTGACGCTCACCGATCACAACCGCATCGAAGGCTGCCTGGAGATCGCCGACCGTCCCGGCGTCTTCCTCAGCGAGCAGGTGAGCACGCGCTTTCCCGACGACCGTTGCGAAGTGCATTTACTGGTGTGGGGACTCAACGAAGCGCAGCACCGCGAGATCCAGACGCTGCGGGAGAATATCTTCGACCTGCAAAAATATCTCGCCGCCGAGCAACTCGCGCACGCGGTAGCGCATCCGCTTTACCGGGTGGATGACCGGCTGGCTCGCGCGCATGTGGAAAAGCTCGTCCTGCTGTTCCAGCACTTCGAGGGCTTGAACGGGCTCCGCGACAAGCTCCTGAGCGAAGTCGCGAGCCACGTCTTCACGCGGCTCACGCCGGAGAAGATCGCGCAACTCGCCGACCGGCACGGCCTCGCGCCCACCCACGCCGAGCCGTGGAAAAAAATCCTCGTCGCGGGTTCCGACGACCACGGCGGGATTTATCCCGCGTCGGCCTACACCGAAACCGAGGGCGGAAGCACCGTGGCCGATTTTCTCGCAGCAGTCCGCGGAGGGCATTGCGCGATGCGCGGCGCGGGCGGCACCCCTCTGGCCGCGTCGCACAGCCTCTACAACAACCTGCGCCAATTCATCGGCAGCAAATTTGCCGGGGCGAAAAGCTCCAGCCTGCTCGGGAAGGCTTTCTCCCGTTTCATGGAAGGCGAGGATCCCACCGAGTTTTCGTGGACGGACAAGCTCGGCTTCATTGCCGAGGGCATCGCCAGCGGGAAAATCTTCGAGCTGGCCAAGCCGGCCAACGCTTCGCTGTGGAAGCAATTCTCCTCCACCTTTAGCGGCGGCGAAATCAAGGCCCTGCTGGCCCGCGAAACCGAAGGCATCACCGAGCCGGAGCGCCGCGCCTTTGTCATCGCGAACTTCTTCGTCAACCAGCTCGCGTTCCGCTTCTTCACCACCTTCATCAAGCAAGTCTCCAGCGGCAACCTCATCGAAGCCATCCAGGAGATCAGCGTGCTGCTGCCGGTGCTCGCGCCGCTGGCGCCTTATCTCTACGCCTTTCGCAGCCAGGCGCCCGACCGGCGCTGGCTCGGAGAAGTGAGCCTGGCGCTCGCTGGCGAAAAGCCGCCGGGCCTCCAAAACCAGAAGCGCGCGTGGTTCACCGACACGCTGGAGGACGTCAATGGCGTGGCCAACACCATCCGCAAACTGACGGCCGCGTGCGTGGCCGAGGGTTACGACCTCACGGTGGTCACCTCCCGCTCGACGATCACCATCACCGGCATCCCGATCAAGAATTTCGCCCCCGTCGGCGAGTTCGAGCTGCCGGAGTACGAACTGCAGAAGCTGAGCTTTCCGCCGCTCCTGCAAATGATCGATTACATCCAGCGCGAAGGTTTCACCGAGCTGATCATCAGCACGCCCGGCCCGATCGGCCTCACCGCGCTGCTCGCCGGCAAGATGCTGGGCCTGCGCACGAGCGGCATTTACCACACCGATTTCCCGCAGTACGTCCGCATCCTGACCGACGACAACTTCCTCGAGACACTCACGTGGAGCTTCATGAAGTGGTTTTACGACCAACTCGACCTCCTCTACGTGAATAGCGAAGGCTACCGGCGCGCCTGGATCGACCGCGGCATTCCCGCCGAGCGCATTCGCATCCTGCCGCGCGGGCTCGACACCACCCTCTTCCATCCCACCCGACGCGACCCGGAATTCTGGCAGCGGCACGGCATCGCGCGCGACAAGACCGTGCTGCTCTACGTGGGCCGCGTGTCGAAGGAGAAGGACCTCGATATCATCGTGCAAGCGTGGTCGAAGCTCGGCCGCAACGGCAGCGCCCTGGCCTTCGTGGGCGACGGTCCCTACCTCAAGGAATTGCGCACACTGGTGCCCGACGCCGCCTTCACCGGCTATCTCGCCGGCATCGAGCTGGCGCGCGCCTACGCCTCCTCCCACGTCTTCCTCTTCCCCAGCACCACGGACACCTTCGGCAACGTCATCCTCGAGGCGCTCGCCTCCGGCGTCCCGTGCATCGTTTCCGACCAAGGCGGCCCAAAGGACCTGATCGAGCACGGCAAGACCGGTTTCATCACCCATTCGCTGGACGTCGCGGATTTCACCCAGCGCGTCCAGCAACTCGCGGACGACTCCGGCCTGCGGCAGGCCATGGGCATCGAAGCCCACCGCACCGTGCAGGACCGCGACTGGCAGGAAGCCGCGCGGATGTTCTGGGCGTCGTCGGAAACTTAACGCGCCCGGCCCCGCGGCGGGGCGCCGGACTTCATCTACCTGGAGCAACTCGAAGCTGGCACCTTGTGAATATTCCACGGCGATGAAGATTGGGCCTATCGTTGACGCGATTTGAAGATTGGTTGCGGCGTGATCCGTATTCCTCACCTTTGCTTCGCCGCGCTTGTTTTTATCGCTTCGCTTTCGGCCGTTCGCGCGCAGGCGCCGAAGGCCAGACCGACGTTTTGGATCAGTCCGCCGGGGCAGGACAATGCGAAGGCGTTCCGCGAGTTGTTCGAGAGGCCGGGTGAGTGGAAGGACACGCGGGCGCTGGTCGACGTGCTCTTTTACACCGACCTCGGATTCCAGAGAAATTTCAAAGATGATGCGGAGCTGACACGCTGGTTTGCGCAGGCGCGCGATTGGAAGCTGAAGCTGGCCTTGGAGGCGGGGGCCATCAAGGAATGGGGGAAGACCGGCGCGGAGTGCTTTGCCAAGGAGAAGGCTAATTGGGAGCGGCTGCAAAAGCTGGGGGCGAATCTTTACGCGGTAGCGATGGACGAGCCGCTGGTCTGCACGCGCGAGCATATTCACGAATCGGATGAGTATGCGGTGGAGGAGACGGCGAACTACGTGGCCGAAGTGCGGAAGCATTTCCCGGAAATGCTGGTGGGCGATATCGAGGCGTATCCGTCTTCCTCGGTGGAAGACCATGAGCGCTGGATCGAGGCGCTGAACAAACGACTGGCGGACAAAGGCGTGCGCGGGCTCGATTTTTACCGGCTGGATGTGGACTGGTTGCGATTCAATGCCCAGGGCAAGGGCTCGTGGAAGGATGTGCGCGAGCTCGAGCGCTGGTGCCGGCAAAAGAAGCTGCCGTTTCAATTGATCTACTGGGCGTCGGGGTATCCGGCGGCGAGCAAGCGCGGGCTGGCCGATGACAGCACCTGGTACACGGCGATCATGCAGCAGGGATACGATTACGCGCTGATCGATGGAAAACCGGATGCGTACGTGATTGAGAGCTGGATCGGGGCGCCGTCGCGGTGTCTGCCCGATAACGGCGAGTGGACCTTTACGCGGTCAGTGCGGGACTTCGTAAGGAAATTCATTACAAAATAAATCTGGGCGGCGAACGGCACTGCCCGCTTGAAAAAAACGGGGTGGCGGCAAAATTCGCCGCGTCGCCTCGGAGAGGTTCTATCCCCCAAGGATCCCCGCTCCCTGTGACGCTGTTATTCACCATGCTCCGACTGCCCGCTTATTTCGTTCTCCTATTCCTGTGCCTATGGGTCGCGTCCACCCCGGCCGCGGAGAAGGCCTCTTCCACACCGGCTCCCGAAGCCACCAGGCATCATGCGGCCTACCTCGCCTGGATGGCCACGCTCCCGCCCGAACAGCAGGCTTGGGAAAAATTGCTCCAACAAAATCTCGGCAAGGCCAACCGGCTCTTCTACGAGCGGGACAGGGTGGCGGGAAAGCAAACGGAATACGACTACGCGCAGGATGATCCGAGGCTGCCACGCGTCCTGCTGATCGGGGACTCCATCTCCTGCGGCTACACGCTGCCCGTACGCCAGGCGCTCGCGGGGAAAGCCAATGTCCACCGTGCGCCCGAGAACTGTGCCGCGACGGCAAACGGCGTAAAGAAACTGGACGTGTGGCTCGACGGCCAAAAGTGGGACCTGGTCTACTTCAACTTCGGCCTGCACGATCTCACCACGCCGCCCGCCGAGTACGAGCAGCGGCTCGACGAGATCACCACGCGCTTGGTGAACACGGGCGCGAAAATCGTCTGGGCCAGCACCACGCCGGCCCCGCCGGATACGGCGGAGGGCGCGTCGATCTGCGCCGCCATCGTCGAGCGCAATGCCATTGCCGCGGCGGTGATGAAGAAGCACCGCATCCCCACGGATGATCTGTTCACGTTTATCACGCCGCACGTGGCGGAGATCCGCAAACCTCACGACATCCACTACAACGCCGAGGGTTACAAGCTGCTTGGCCAGCAGGTCGCGGCCACCATCGCCTCCAATCTCGGCTCAAGATAAGACGGGCGCTTCGCTCCTGTGCGGCCGAATCCGGCAAGTGCGCGATTGCCAACCCAAGAAAAGCGTGACGATGCTGGTTCTCTCGCCATGCACCCTCGTTTCTCCCGTCTTCTTCGCGTCGCGCTTCTTGGTGTCCTCGCTGGTCATTTAACCGCTGCGGATGCTCCCCTACCCGCCACCCCGGCCCCTCCCAAGCCAGCGGCGACGCCCGATCCCACGCTGCCCAAGCCGACGCTGGCCGATGTCCACTACGGCGCTCACGAGCGGCAGGTGCTGGACTTTTACAAGGCGGAGTCGGACAAGCCGACGCCGTTGCTTTTCTTCATTCACGGCGGCGGGTGGGTGGCGGGCGACAAGAAAAACCCGGGCAGCCTCAAGAGCTGCCTCGCCGCGGGCATCTCCGTCGTCTCGATCAACTATCGCTACTCGTGGCAGGCGCAAATCGCCGGTGTGAAGCCGCCGGTGAAAGCGCCGCTCGAAGATGCGGCGCGCGCCTTGCAGTTCGTGCGCAGCAAAGCGGCCGAGTGGAATATCGACAAGCAGCGCATCGGCGCCTCGGGTGGCTCGGCGGGAGCGTGCTCGAGCATCTGGCTGGCCATGCACGACGACATGGCGGACCCGAAGAGCACCGACCCGGTCTCTCGTGAATCCACGCGCCTGTGGTGCGCCGCAGTGAACGGGGCGCAGACTTCGCTCGATCCGCAGCAGCTCAAGGAATGGACGCCAAACAGCCGCTACGGCGGACATGCCTTCGGCTTCATGGATCCGAACGATCTCAAGACGCGCGACAAAAATTTTGCAGAATTTCTCGCCCACCGCGAGGAACTGCTCCCGTGGATCAAGGAATACTCGCCGATCGAGCACGCCAGCGCGGATGACCCACCCATCTACCTCATCTACGGCGCGGTGCCGGCACTCGGGCAGGAGCAGAAAGATCCGACCCACACCTCCAACTACGGAGTGAAGCTGCAGGAGAAGCTGCACCGTCTCGGCGTGGAGTGCGAGTTGGTCTATCCCGACGCGCCCGACGTGAAGCACAAGACCATCGAAGCCTTTCTCATCGACAAGTTGAAGGGGCCGGCGCCGAAGTCGGCCGCGCACAAGCCGTTCTACCATCCACCAGACGGGGTCGCAGTGCAGGAAGACGTCGCGTACGGCAAGGTGGACGGCACAGAGTTGCACGTGGATATCGGCTATCCGAAACAAACGCCGGAGAAGCTGATGCCGGCGGTGATGCTCATCCACGGGGGCGGCTGGGCGGGCGGCACGCACAAGGGTTACCTGCCGATGCAGCTCGCGCAAAATGGCTACTTCATCGCGACGGTCGAATATCGGTTGAGCGGCGAGGCGCCGTGGCCCGCGCAGATCGAGGATTGCAAGCTGGCCATCCGCTGGTTGCGCGCGAACGCGGCGAAATATCACGTCGATCCGAATCGCATCGGCGTGATGGGTCACAGTGCCGGCGGTCATCTCGTTTCCTGCCTCGGCACGCTGGGCAATGAGAGCAGCCTGGATGTGGGTGACTTCCACGATATGAGCAGCCGCGTGCAGGCCGTGGTGGACGAAGCCGGGCCGGTGGATTTTACCCCCGCAGGCCGGCCCACCATCGGCACGACGCTGGAGGACCATCCCGGTCTCGTGAAACTTTTCGGCGGCGGCTACGATGCGAAGATCGACGCGTGGAAGCAGGCGAGTTCCGCTTTGCACGTTACCGCGCAGACGCCGCCCTTCCTCATCTTCCACGGCGAGCAGGATCATCTCGTGCCGATCCACCAAGCCGAGGAAATGGCTGCGGCGCTCAAGAAAGCGGGCGTGCCCTACGAACTCATCCGCGTCAAGAACGGCGGTCACGGCCTGCGGCCGGAAAAGCCGGAAGATCCCGCCTCCGATCCCGACCCCAAGGCGCAGCAGGACCTCATCCTCCATTTCTTCGACCAGCAGTTGAAGAAGTAAGCGGCGACTCGGGAGCTTCGCAGTGACTCCTCGCCGGGGTCTGGAGCGTCGATTCAGCCCGCTCGGTTCGCGCCCACTGCCCCTCGGAAAAAAATCTCGCACCTTAAATCGCCTTAAGAGGGCTTAAGGCACCTTAAATCGGCTGCATTTTCCTCGCCTGGAACTCTTTGATTTGCATCGGCCTCGGAGCGCGGGGTTCTGGGTAATGCTGCCGATTTTCTCGCACGTTGATTGCCTTGATTTACCTTGATTTGCCTTAATTCGGCTTGAGGAAGGGTGGTGCAGGTTTGAATTCCAATGCCGGCAGGCGATCCGGCCCGGTCGTCTGTTCCACGCGCGCGAGCTCCGGCGGAATCGCGGTAGAAAAAAAGCGAGTGGGATCGAGTGGGATCGGTGGGATTCACACTGGAGTCGGGGTGGGAGCGGAGTGGGATTCCCGTTGAGATCGCGAGTGGGATTCCACTGGGATTGGCTCGATAGAAAGCGCGCCGGTTGTGGAACAGGCCGCCCGCAACGCATCGCGAAAAGAGAGAAGAGCAAGTGCGTCTCGCCGGCTGCCCGGAGTGAGCCAGGTGCGCAGCGTCAGCCCGGCGCGTGGGGACACGCACCCTACACCCGCGAGCCACGCTGTTTCTGGCGGTCGCGAGGGTAATGAGATCGTCGGTGTTCATGACGGGAAGTGTCGCATGACCGGGCGAAAAATGTGCATTGCTCCATTGGCTCTGTTGGCTCCATTGCGGAAAATTTCACTTGGCGGCGGCTTGGGGGGAGGAAAATGGGCGCTGCGCGCGTGGGTTTTTCCCATCGCTCTCGGAGATCGCGATCCACCAAAGCGCTGTGCGTGTCGCCGGAGCATGGGCGACTCATGAAACCGAACGGTTCTGCCTTACCGCCGCGAACGCGGGTCGAGGGCGTCGCGCAGGGCGTCGCCGAGGAAGTTGAGCGCGAGGAGAGTGATCGACATGACCAGCGCGGGATAGAGCAGCAGCCACCAATAGCTTTTTACCGGGTTGATGACCTGCGCGCCGTCGCTGAGCAGGCTGCCCCAGCTCGCCTGCGGCGCTTGCACACCCAGGCCGAGGAAGCTGAGGAAGCTTTCGTCAAGGATCACGGCGGGAATGGTGAGCGTGAGGTAGATGATGATGATGCCGGCGATATTCGGCAGCAGATGACGGAAGATGATGCGGGCGTGGCTCTGCCCGAGGGCGCGGGCGGCGGTCACGAATTGCAGGCTCTTGAGTGAGAGCACCTGCCCGCGGACGATGCGCGCCATGGTGAGCCATTCGATGAGACCGAGCGTGACGATGAGGATGATGATCTTCGAGTAACCGACGAGCGCCAGATGCCCGTTGGCGCTGAGCCAAGTCTTGAAATGCTTGTCGAAGACGAAGGTGAAGAGGATGAGGATGATGAGCCGAGGCAGCGAGTAGAGGATCTCCACCGCCCGCATCATGATCCCATCGGTGCGCCCGCCCACATAGCCGGCGACCAGCCCGTAGGTCGTGCCGACGAAAAGACTGATGAGCGCGCCGCTGATGCCGACCAGCAGGGAAATGCGCGCGCCCTCGATGACCCGCGCAAAGGCATCGCGCCCATTGTTGTCGGTGCCGAAGAGGTGCGCGCCACTGGGATAGGCGTATTGATCGCGCGAGGTGACGTGCGCGGTTTCAAAAGCGGTGACCTGCTGCCACCAGGAAACGGGCTGGCCGGTGTCCGACGGGACGTAGCGCGCGCAAAAGAGCGGGCCAAAGATCGCCGCGAGCACGATGAAGGCGAGGATGAGCATCGCGATGACCGCGACCGGATTCTTGCGCAAGCGCACCCACGCGCCGGGAGGAGGAGGCGTGGCGCTACTCATCAGCCGGAAAAGAATTCAACCGCGGAGACGCGGAGGCGCGGAGGAGAGAGGAGCAATGGAGTATTGCCACGACTCCGCGCATCTCCTCTTTCTTCTCCGCGCCTCCGCGCCTCCGCGGTGAAAATAAATCGTGTCCCATTATTCGAGGCGGATGCGGCGGTCGAGCCAGGTGTAGGCGATGTCGACCACGAGATTGAGGACGACGAGCAGGACGCAGTAGACGATGACCACGCCCTCGAGGAGGAAAACGTCCTGGTTGAGGATGGAGTTGACGAAAAACGGCCCGGCACCGGGGATGTTGAAGATGGCTTCCACCACGAGGGAGCCAGTGAGCAGATTGGCCGCCAGCGGGCCGAGATAGCTGACCACCGGCAGGATCGCGACTTTCAACGCGTGTTGATAAATCACCCGCCGCTCATTCACCCCCTTGGCGTAGGCCGTGCGCACGAAATCCTGGTGCAAGACCTCGAGCATGCTGGTGCGCATGAGCCGGGCGACGTAGGCAATATAAGGTCCGGCGAGCGTAATGGCCGGCAGCACCAGACTCGACCAACTCAGCCATTGGCCCACGGGGAAGATCTGCAATTTGACGGCGAAGACCAAAATGAGCACGGGGCCCACCACGAAATTCGGAACGCTGATCAGAAACAGCGCCGCGAGCATGGCGCCGGCATCGGTCGGCGTGTGATGCCGCACCGCCGCGAGACTCCCCAGCCAGACCCCACCGACGCTGGCGAGGAGAAAGGCCACGAAGCCGAGCGTGAAAGAAATCGGCAATGTCTGCACCAGGATGTCGCTCACGCTACGGTCGCGCAACTTCAGCGAAATCTGGAGATCCCCCTGGAGCAGCCCGCTGTATTTGCCCGCGCTGTTCTTCCGCACGCCGAGATAGGTTGTGTATTGCTCCCACAAGGTGCCGTCCAGGTTCACCTTGGCCATGATCTGCTTGAGGATTTCCGGCTTGATCACGCGCTCCCGCGTGAACGGTCCGCCGGGCGCGACCCGCACCAGCAGGAACGTGAGCGTGATGACGCAAAAGAGCACCACGAGCATCGAGACGAAGCGGCGAAGGATAAAGGCGAACACGTTCGCCTATGCAGATTTCATATCCCCGGGGAAATGCCAAGACGCGAGCACGCCTCGGCAAAATAACCCGGATCGATCTCGA
>NZ_JBDUCX010000184.1:0-13771 GCF_040003245.1 Chthoniobacter sp. | reverse complement strand
CGTCGGCGCTGTCCGCGCCGGCCTACGCGGGCATTCCCGTCACGCATCGCGACCACGCCGCACAGCTCACCATTTTCACCGGCCACGAAGACCCGACGAAGACAGAGAGCTCGCTGGATTTCAAGCAACTGGCCACCGCGCCGGGGACAAAAGTGATGCTCATGGGCGTGGAGCGGATCGGTGTGATCACCGGCCGCCTGATCGAGCACGGCGCGTTGCCGAAGACTCCGGTCGCCCTCGTGCGCTGGGGCACCACGGGCCGCCAGCAGACGCTGCGTGGCACATTGGCGGACATTGCCGCGAAGGTCGAGGACACCGGTTTCAAGGCGCCCGCCGTGTGCGTCATCGGCGATGTCGTAGGGCTGCGCGACAAGTTGAACTGGTTCGAGACCCGCCCGCTGTTCGGCAAGCGCATCGTGGTCACCCGCACGCGCAAGCAAGCCGGCGGCCTGAGCTCGGCGCTGCGGCGTCTCGGCGCGGACGTTTTCGAACTGCCCACGATCCGCATCGTCCCACCGAAAGAACTGCTCGAGTTCGGCGAGCTCGTGCAGGACGCCCATCGCTACGACTGGCTCGTCTTCACCAGCCCGAATGGGGTGAACGCCTTCTTCGAGATGTTTTATAAGATCTTCACCGACGCGCGGGAGATCGGCGGGGTGCGCATCGCGGCGATCGGGCCGGCGACCGCGGCGCGCGTGC
This sequence comes from Chthoniobacter sp., assembly GCF_040003245.1. Lineage (NCBI taxonomy): Bacteria > Pseudomonadati > Verrucomicrobiota > Spartobacteria > Chthoniobacterales > Chthoniobacteraceae > Chthoniobacter > Chthoniobacter sp. Next base: position 13,072 of record NZ_JBDUCX010000184.1, on the reverse strand, counting down.
GCGACTTCCGCCTCCATGTCGACCTGCAGCCGGACGAATACGTCGCCGAGGGGGTGATCAAGGCGTTCCAAAAGGATTCCTCCGTCGAAAACCTGAAGATTCTCCTCGTGCGGGCCGAGCAGGCGCGCGATGTCCTGCCCAACGAACTGGCCCGACTGGGCGCCATCGTCGATGAAGCCGTCGCCTACCGCACCGTGCAGGAGACGGAGGACATCAGCGGAGCGCAGGCGCGTTTCCGCGAGGAAGGCGCCGACCTCATCACCTTCACCAGCTCTTCGACCGTGGAGAATTTCCTCGCTCTCAATTTTCCCTGGCCCTCCGCCCTGAAGACCGCCTCCATCGGCCCCATTACGTCCAAGACGATGCGCGCCGCCGGCCTGAAAGTCGACGTCGAGGCGAAGCAGTACGACATTCCCGGCCTGATCAAGGCGGTTCGGGGATATTACGGGGTGTAGCTGGCTTCGTCTTCCAAGAGAAGGACGTGGATTTCATCAGGTCGAGTTCAGCCCGAAGACTATTGATATTGCCCAAGGCAGCGACGGTGAACGGCTGATCTTTGGCGGTTACATCAAAGTAACAGTCGGGGTGATTAGAGTCCTGGGCAGGCGTGAGGAACAGAATGAACGCAGGAGCTGCTTCTTTGACGTGGGGCCAGGTTTTTTCGCTCGAATAGAAGACCTGGACTCCGCGAGTGTCGCCTTTCGGCAAATTGCCAGTCAGGACGGAGATGACTTGAGCGAGCAGCGTCCCGCTACGCCCGCTGACGCCCCCATCCCAAGGCCTTGCGATCACAATGAGGTCGCTTTTGGCGACGCCCTTCTCAATCTGATTTTCCGTCAGCGCAAAGAAAGCGTCACGACTGCCAGGGTGCCAGTCGGAGTATTTCAAAGCCTGCGCCCAAGGAAAGAAATTGGGATCCTGAACATAATGCGTGGGATGAAAGAAATGGCGATCCAGACGAATGAGTGGCGAGTAAAAGCGGCCGAGCCATTCGTCGGAATACCCCTCCCAATAGCCAAAACGCGGCTGCCAATGGATGGCTGGCGTACTGACTGTGTTCCCATCACTAAATTCGTAGACGATTGCGCTCCAATAGCCGCCCGCCCGGCTGTTGATGGCGTAGGTGGCGATGTAGAACGCGGTGAGCAGCAGACCGATCAGGAGCACCCTGCGCATCCAGAGAGCGCGACGGGTTGTAAGGGGTTGTAGTCGATCTGGTTTCACGGGGTGGGGGAGTTCCTAGGAATGCAGAACGTGGGAGGAAGTCGGATCATAAATTATCTCATTCCCAGCCAGGGGTCACAACCTCCACATAGATTACGGTGTGTAGTTTGCGGTCGGTCGTCGGGGCGGGAGAGACGCCAAGCAACGTCTTCGCGCCATTTTGTTCTTTACTTTTCCAGAGGTGCGTGATACTATGCAAAAACATCAGGACATGAGAGGGTGATTGCGGCGGAGAGTGAGTGAGTGAGGGTTCTTTGACAGGATAGCTAAAGGAAGCGGTCTTAGTGCAATTGACTTGCAGTGAGACGGAGTTGCGTCCGATCTGCCGCCCGAGCGGCGGGATGGGGTAGTATTTCGTGCCACTCCAGAGTCGATCGTGACCAGTCGTGCTCAATCGTGTCTAATCGTGCCTCTAATTTTTTCCAGTATCCACGGGTGTCGGGATGGCCAGAGGGCACCGCTAATGCAGATACATTGCATCGAGCGGTGCATTCAGGGGCGGTCGGCGGAAACCAAGCGCGTGAGAAATGCGGAACCGCACAGGACGTGAAGCCTATTCAAGGTGATCAAGGCAACTCAAGGTGATCAAACCTTCAAAATTTTGGGATGGCGCTCCGAAGATGAGAATGGGGAGAGTGCTAAGGAGTGGCTCAAAACACTCCTGCTCAGCGAATCTACGTGTTTCCCCGACTAAATCCGGTTCCAGAAGCGCTTTACACAGAGCGTGCGTTTAATTCTGAGAATTACAGTCCGGTTGGCGTGAATTTCGCTAAATCAGTTTCGCGTTATGCCTCAACAAGAAGAAAAACTGGACGCCGATTTCGACTCTCAGTTGCAGGGCCTTTTCCAAGAGGCAACCCAAAACATCGAAGATCGCGATACCGCCGCCCGTAAAACGGAGGAGGGTAAGGAACAGGAGATCACCCGCCGGGTGGAGGAGCGGATGGCCAAATCTTATGTGAGCGTGCCGCAGATGCTGCGCCCGCTGATGCAGGTGCTCGAGGCGGTGACGAGGGCCACGGGGGATAATACGACGATTTTACAGAAGCTCGACAAATCCACGGACGCGGCGAGCACAGCGCAAGCCGATCTGCCCACAGTGGTCAGCGGCTTGCAATCGATGTTGGAACAGAAGAATGGCCTGAACCAGCGGATGTTCGATGCGTTGCACGAGGAACTGAAAGGCTACAAGGACGGCTTCCTGCTCGAGACGGTACACAAGCCGATCATTCGCGACCTGATCTCGCTCTACGACGACCTGTCCCTGATCCATCGGCAGATGCAGGACGCGGTGGCCGATGCGGCCAAGCTGCCCTCGGAGGTCGCGAACAAACATCTCGCACGGCTCAAGACCATGGACACGAATATCGAGCACAACTGCTTGTTCATCGTCGAAGTCCTGGCGCGCCTCGAGGTGGCCATGCTACCCGTGGGCACGGGCAAACTCGACAAACAGACCCAGCGCGCCGTGCAGGTCGAAATCGCCGAGGACCCCGACGAGGACGGTGACATCGTAAAGATGGTCAAGCGTGGCTTTTACTGGAAAGACCGGGTTCTGAGGGCCGAGGAAGTGATCATCAAGAAGTGGAAAGAAGGATTCCTCGTTGCGCTTGCCAGCGGCGCACCTCAAAAGTAAGTGCTTTTCTTCACAAGGCACGTATCCTGCGACAAATCCTACTGGATACCGACTTTTACCCCGCAAAAATGAGCGTTTCCGACTCCGCCCCTTCCTCCCGCAAAGCAGTAGGTATCGATCTTGGCACCACCTTTTGTGCGATTGCCCACATCGATGCCTACGGCAAGCCGCAGATCATTCCCAATTCAGAGAGTGAGCGCATCACTCCCTCTGTAATCCTGTTCGATGGCACCAATGCCATCGTTGGGACGCTCGCCAAGCAGAATGCCGTGGCCGAGCCGGAGAAAATCGTCGATTTCGTGAAGCGCGAGATGGGCAAGAGCAAGGCGCAGTTTCACCGCGAGTTCAACGGGAAGATCTACTCGGCCGAGGAGCTTTCCGCGCTGATCATCAAGAAGCTGAAAAACGACGCGGAAAAGTATCTCGGCGAGCCGGTGACGGACGCGGTGATCACCGTGCCGGCTTACTTCAACGACGCCGAGCGCACGGCCACGCTGCACTCGGGCCAGTTGGCCGGGCTGAACGTCTTGCAGGTCATCAACGAACCGACGGCGGCCGCCTTGGCCTACGGTCTCGACAAGCTCGACTCGGACCAGACCGTGTTCGTCTTCGATTTGGGCGGCGGCACCTTCGACGTCACGATCATGAAGATCGAGACCCACCACATCCGGATGATGGCCAGCAACGGCGATCATCGGCTGGGCGGCAAGGACTGGGACGATATCATCGTCAATTGGGTCGCGGATGAATTCGACAAGATCCACGGGGAGAATCCGTTGCTCGACTTGCAGAGCTACCAGGATCTCTACAACCGGGCGTTGACCGCCAAGATCCAGCTTTCCAGCCGCACCCGCACCACCATCGTGCACAGCTACAATGGCAAGAGCGTGAAGCTCGACCTGACGCGCGATGAGTACGAAAACCGCTGCCGCCACCTGCTGGAAAAGTGCAAGACGATCTGCGAAATCGTCATGCAGGAGGCAAACCTCGACTGGACCAAGATTGATCGCATCCTGCTCACCGGCGGCATGACGCGCATGCCTTCGGTGCGGGACATGATCAAGGCCATCTCCAACGTGCCCGTGGCCGACGATGTGAGCCCGGACGAAGCGGTGGCCATCGGCGCTGCCGTGCAGGGCGTGCTCTCGCTCCTGGGCGAAGAGGACAAGCTCGGCGAGCGCAAGCTTCCGCAGGAAGTCCGCGACCAGTTTTCCAGCGAGGACGGCTCGCTGATCAAAGTCACCAACATCACCACCCACACCCTCGGGGTCGTGCTCTGGGACGATGGCAAGGTCGAGGAGTATGTCTTCCCGATGATCCGGAAAATGACGCCTGTGCCGGTGGAGACGAAGAACTCCTTCGGCACCGCCAAGGCGAACATGAAGAACGCGATCGTGCGCGTGGTGGAGGGCGAAAGCACGGTGCCCGGCGAGTGCACGCCGCTTGGCATCTGCGACATCGAGTTGCCGCCCTTCCTGCCCAAAGGCTCGCCGGTGGAACTGACCTACAGCTATAACGAGAACCAAGTGCTCGAGGTGATCGTCGACGCTTACGGGCGCCAGAACCGTGTGCAGATTGCGCGCAATACCGGGCTCTCGGAAAGCGAGATCGAAACCGCCACCGCAGATTTGTTGCAAATCAAGGTGGTCTGAGCCGATGGTTTGATTTCATTTTCGGCTTGTGGCGTTACCAAACCCGATTCCCGACAATCCGCTGCGCTGGGACGGTTGGAAGAATTATAATTCCGACGACCTGTATGCGCGGCTCTGTCTTTCCTACGAGTCGAATCCGAGCCCGGATCAGATCGAGGAGAACTGCCGGCAACTGGCGGTTTGGTGGCAGAAAAAGCTGCCGCTGAAGAACCAGCCGAGCAATCCGCTCTCCCAGTTGCTGCGGGCGGGCCTGGACGAAGCGCCGGCCTATCTGGCGGAAGCGCGCACGAAGCTGCTCGACCCTGAGACGCGGTCGCAGTTCGACCAGATGTTGCATTCGCAGATCGTCCTGGAGGCGTTGGGCGAATTCAAGAAGCTGCTCGCCTTCGCGCTGGGCGAAAACAAGTTGCGCGAGGAAGACGAAAACCGCCTTTACGAGCGCGGGCGCGGGCTGGGGCTCACGCGGAGCGATATGCAAGCCACCGTCGATGAGGAACTGACCCGCGTGGGTGCGGAACGCGTCGCGGCGACGATGTTCGTGGCCCCTCCCACTGCGGTGGCGGCGCCGACGGCCGGGGTCGGTGGCGGTACCGCCATGGTGATGCCGGCGGGCATGGAGGGCACGGATGCTTTCTCGGAGTTTCGGCGGATGCTGCGGCTTTCCAAGCTCTGTATCGACGGTGACGAGATGACCGACGACCAGCGCGACGCCATGTGCAACATGGGCGAGAGCCTCGGGCTCACCGGCGGAGAGGCCGAAGACTTGATCGACGAGTATCTCGAGGAAATGAGCGGCATGCCGCCGACCCCTCTCGCCCCAGCCGCGCGAACTGGCGTGGCGACTGCACCGGTCGCGAGGCCGGTGCCTGCGGTGGCTAAGCCGGCTCCGGCTCCCGCACCCGTGAAAAAGACGGTATCGGCGGCCTCGATCGTCGCCTCGGCGAGGGACGCGATCAATACGTCGCCCTTGGGTCGCGCCCAGGAGCGGTTGAAGTATCCGGCATATACGAATCCGACCGGCATCGAGATGCTCCTCGTCTCGTCGGGGACGTTTCACATGGGCAGCACAGAGCGGGACGCGGGTCCGACCGAGCAGCCGATCACCCTGGTCACGCTGAGCTGCTTTTACCTTTCCCGTTTTCCGATCACGAACGCGCAGTACGAGAAATTCGACCCGACGCACAACAACAAGCGTGCCCCGGGAGCCGGCGACAATCACCCCGTCGTCTACGTGAACAGCAAGGATGCGGAGAAATTCTGTCAGTGGCTGACCTCCAAGGAGGGGAAGAAATACCGGCTGCCCACCGAACCGGAGTGGGAGTACGCCGCGCGTGGCATGGACGGTCGCATCTTCCCGTGGGGCGAGCGGCTCGACGCCGGCAACCTGGCCAACTTCGCCGACAAGCAGACGAATTTTGCCTGGCGCGACACCGTCATCGACGATGGCTTTCCCGAGTCTTCGCCCGTGGGCAGCTTCCCGCGCGGCGCGAGCCCGTTCGGTATCGAGGACATGGCCGGCAATGTCTTTGAGTGGTGCCTCGATTATTTCGAGAACTACAAAGGCAAGGAGCGCGTGAATCCGCGCGGGCCGATCAGCGGCCCGAAGCGGGTCTACCGCGGCGGAAGCTGGAAATCGCGCGCCGCGAATTTGCGCACCACCGCCCGCAATCACAATCTGCCCGAGTACTCCTCGAACGACGTCGGCTTTCGCGTCCTCTGCGAGTGCGAGGCGTGAGGCGCTCGGAGCGGTAGTCGAAGGACCCCGTCGTAATTGCCAATGGCATCGCTCGTAGAGCGACGGGGTTCATCGATTGTCCCCACGGCACCACGGACTTCTCGCTTCGCTCGAATCCGTTGCACTCCGCTCTCGATGACTGATCAACAGAAACAAAACAGCCAGCCCTTGCGAGGCTGGCTGTTTGTAAATGAAATGAGGCTGGAGACCCCGGTCCGATCCGCTTAGTTGGACGTGTTGAAGCGGAACTTCGCCTTGGCGCGCTTGGCGTTGGACTTGGCTTTGCGCTTCGACTTTTGCGTCGGCGTTTCAAAAGCGCGGAGGCGACGGACTTCGTCCATGATCCCCTCGGCGTCGAGTTTGCTCTTGAGGCGTTTGAGAGCGCGATCAATAGGCTCTCCTTTGCGAACGATGACTTCAGGCATGTGATTTCCCTTTGGGCTGATGGTTTGGTAAAATTCTCTAAGCGGGGTGCCAGCGTAGGAGGGGAAGAGCCGGGCGTCAATGGCAGGTTTCGGAGAATTTAATTGCAGGAAATGTCCACTCGTCGAATTTCCTCTTTAATGAGCCCATTTACTCTGGTGAGAGGCCGCCGCGCCTCTCTTTGATAAAATTATTCCCTATCGATCCGCTCGATCAACCGGGCCTTCAGCCGGTCAAATTTGGGGTCCTGGACGAGGGCCAGACTCGCCCGCGCCTCAGGCTTGTTACCCAGTTTCATATGAACACGCGCCAGATTGAGCAGCGCAAAGTCCTTCTGCGACGAAATATCGGACAGATGCTGCCACGCTTTGAGCGCCTCGCCCCAATCCGGCTTGGCCACGGAGTAAAATGTCTCGGCGAAGGCGCGAGCGTATTCGGCATTGAGCGGCTCCAGGCGTGCGGCCTCGGCAAAGTGCTGGAGCGCTTCATCGATCAGCGAGTCCGATTCGGAATGCGTCGCGTCATGCAGATCATGCCGAAAGAGGAACACGAGGTTGGCGTAACTGAAATGGTAGGCGGCGTTCTCCGGCGCATTGCTCACCGCCCGTGCATAGTAACCAGCCGCTTTCTTCACCTCGCCGGCGGCGAAGGCACTGCCGCCCAGATGATCGAGCACCGCGGCATTGTGGGGATCGAGCTTCTCCGCGGCGAGCCACGTCTCCACGGCGCGAGAATGCTCACCAATCGTCCACAAGAATTCCGCGTGCCCATTCTTGATCGCGGCATCGCGCGGATACTTCGTCTCGAGGTCGCGGAAGACGCCATCGAGCTTCAGCAATTCCTCGCGGCCCGCCTGCCGCGCAAGCAGGGCGGCTTCCATCAATTGCGCGGCGTGCAGTTCACCTTGGGGCGTGCTCGGCGGCGGCGCGGGCGGAGCCGCCCGCAGAAATACGGTGCCCAACAGAAAAGCGCCGGCCATTGCGAGCAGTTGACGCTGCCGGACAACGTGCTTACTTTCGGCCCGCAGTTTGGGAGTGTGAATTATTTTCACCGACTGAACGTAGTGTAAGCGCAGGTTCCTCCGGCGCCAGCACGCGTTTGGCCGACCGCTCCCGACGGCCATCTCCAACTATGCAGAAACTCGACTTCGGTGAAAAACTCGATCTGATCGTTGAACAGGATTCGCGATACGATCGTGAGGCCTACCACTTCCTCCGCGATGCGCTCGACTACACGGTCAAACAGCGCAAGAAAGCGAAGGAGGGGGGCGACCACGTCACCGGTCAGCAACTGCTCGATGGGATCCGTCAGTATGCCCTGAAGGAATACGGCCCCATGGTGCCCACGGTCCTGGGTTATTGGGGCGTGCGCCGTTGCGAAGACTTCGGCGAGATGGTCTACAATTTCATCCGCGAAGGCATTTTCGGAAAGACGGAGGCCGATTCCATCGATCACTTCGGCGGCGGCTATAGTTTTCACGAGGCGTTCGTCGCTCCATTTCTGCCGGAAAAAGCACCCGCCACCCGTTCGACCAGCGAAATTGCGGAAGAGTTGCATTGATCGCTTCCGGTCTTCCCCGGCCGACCGATCGTTTTGTTCATGATTCCCCAATCCTATTCCACGGGCCCTGAGGCCCCGCGTAGCATCAGCTACCCCGCGGTCAATGCCCGCACCTGGACCCTGCCGAATGGCCTGGGCGTCATCGTGCAGGAAGACCACAGCTCACCAGTGGCCAGCGTGCAGGCGTGGATCGAGACGGGCAGCATCCATGAGGACGCCCATCTCGGCGCCGGGCTTTCCCATCTCCTCGAGCACATGCTCTTCAAGGGCACGCCCACCCGCGGCGCCAGCGCCTTCGCGCAGAGCATCCAGGACGCCGGCGGCTACATCAATGCCTACACCTCTTTCGAACGGACGGTCTACTGGATCGATATTCCGTCCAAGGGCGTGCCCGTCGCGCTCGATTTGCTGTCCGATGCGGTGATGAATTCCACCCTCCCCGTGGAGGAGTACACCAAGGAGCAGGAAGTCATCCGCCGCGAATTTGCCATGGGCATGGACGACCCGGATCGCATGAGCGGCCAGGCGCTCTTCGCCACCGCTTTTCGCGAACATCCCTGCCGGCACCCGATCATCGGTTACCTCGATGTCTTCAACGGCCTCCAGCGCGACGAGGTGATGGCCTACTACAAGAGCCGTTACGTCCCGAACAACATGTTCTTCGTCGTCGTGGGCGATGTCGACGCCGACGCCGTGCACGCGAAGCTGGCCGAACTCTTTGCGCCTCACCCGCGCCGCAGCCTGCCGCCGGTCTTCATTCCGCAGGAACCGCCGCAATTGGGCCGGCGCGTCTCGCATGGTGAATTTCCGACCGAACTCACCCGGTTGCACATGGCCTGGCATATCCCGCCGTCTTCGCACGCCGATATCCCGGCGCTCGATGTCGCCGCCGTGGTCCTGGGCAGCGGGCGCAGCTCGCATCTTTACAAGTCCCTGCGCGAAGACCTTGCCATCGTCCATTCCGCGGATGCGTGGTGCTATGCGCTCACGCATGGCGGGTTGTTTGGCGTCGATGCCGTGCTCGATCCGGACAAGCGCGACCAGGTCGAGCGCGAGGTGCTGTGGCTCATCGCCCACTTGCGCGACCAGGGCGTTACCGACCAGGAACTGAACAAGGCGAAGAAGGCCTCGCTCAGTCATCAACTCCAGGCGGTGACCACGATGCGCGGGCGCGCCTCCGACCTCGGCTCGAACTGGCTGCTCGCGCGCAACCTCGATTTCTCCCGCGACTATCTCGAGGCCGTCCAGCGGGTGACGTCGCAGGATATCCAGCGCGCGCTGGCCAAATATCTCGTCGACCAAAACCTCTCGATCGTTTCGCTGAATCCGCCCGGCGCCCTCGCGGCCGTCCAGCAGGCGGAGACCGCTGTGACCGCTGGCGAGATCCAGAAATTCGAGCTGTCCAACGGCCTGCGTCTGCTGGTGCGCGAAGACCACCGCCTGCCGCTGGTTTCGATCAATGCGTCCTTCAAGGCCGGGTTGCTCGCTGAGACCGCCGCGGACAACGGTCTCACGCGTCTGCTGTCCAAGGTGCTGCTCAAGGGCACGAAGACGCGCACTGCCGGCCAGATCGCCGACCAGATCGAAGACATGGGCGGGGTCATTGGCAGTGACGCCGGCAACAACAGCGTCAATGTTTCCGCGCGCGTCATGCAGCCCGACTTCCGGGCCGGATTGGAAATCCTCGCCGATGTTGTGTGCCATGCCACGATGCCGGAAAAGGCGGTGGGCCGGGAAAAGGAAGCGCAGCTCGCCTCGATCAAGGCCGAGGAAGAAGAGATGACCGTCGTGGCGCGCAATATCCTGCGCGCGGAATTGTTTGGCGCCCATCCTTACGGCCTGCGCGCGTCGGGCACTCCGGAATCCGTGGCCAGTATCACGCCGGATGCGCTCCGCGCCTTCCGTGATCGCCATCTGGTCGCGCGCAACGGGGTGCTTTCCGTTTTTGGCGACGTGCGTGCCGAGGAGGTGCGTGCCATTGCCGAGGAATTGCTCGGCGCGCTGCCGTCCGGCGAACCCGCTCTGGCCACCGTGGCGGAAGTTCCCGTGCTGGCGGCTTCGCGCGAAGTCGAGGCCATCCGGGACAAGGAGCAGGCCGTGCTTATGGTCGGCTTCCCCGGCACGGATTTGTTCAGTCCCGACAATGCGGCACTCGAGATCATCGACGAAGCCTGCAGCGACCTCGGCTCCCGCCTCTTCCTGCGCATTCGCGAGGAAATGGGCCTCGCCTATTTCGTGGGCAGCAGCCAGATGAGCGGCCTCGCCCGCGGCATGTTCGGTTTCTATCTCGGCACCGATCCCGCGAAAGTGACCGACGTAAAAGCAGCATTGAACGACGAGATCGCCAAGCTCGCCGCGCACGGCCTGGCCCCCGAGGAACTCGCTCGCGCCAAGGAAAAATACATCGGCCAGCAGGAGATTCGCAACCAGAGCAACCAGGCCTTCGCCTTCCAGGCCGCGCTCAACGAACTTTACGATCTCGGTTACAACTATCACCTCGAGCAGCGCCGCCAGATCGAGGCGCTGACCGTGGAGCAGGTGCAAGCCGTGGCGCGGAAGTATTTCACCCAGCCCGCCATCACCGCCGTCGTCCGCCCCAAGGCGTGACCGGTAGGGACGCCGCGCCGTCGGCGTCCTCGGCGTGCGTTCCAAAAATTTCCTTCGCACCGTTGCTCACGCCCGCGTAGTCTTTATCTATGGCTGAAGTCCAAACCCAAACCGACGCGGGCGAGATGACGCAAATTTTCATCGAGTTCGTGATGATGCAGGCGCAAAACGCCGCGCTGTGCCTCGGGCAGATCACCGATCCGCGCATGGGCCAGCCGCAGGTGAATATCCCGCTGGCCAAGATGTTTATCGATCAGCTCGCCGTGATCCAGGCGAAGACGGCGGGCAATCTTTCCGCCGATGAGCAGAAGGTGATCGACAGCGCGCTCGACCAGATGGAACAGGCCTTCGTGCACGTGGCCTCAAGGACCGAAGGTTATCACCCCGGCGAGTCGCTCGCTCCCGACCTCGAAGAGCCGCCGGCGGCCGCACCAGAGGCCGCTGCACCCGCCCCAGAACCCCCACCCGCAGCGGCGCCTGCCCCTGCACCGGAGGCGCCGCCGGAAGAAGGCCGCAAGCGCTTCACGAAGAGCTACGGAGCCTGAGCCGAAGTGCCACGTCCGTCGATATCTGTGGGGCCATGCCGTCTGGGCGGCCCTGAACCGCTCTACATCCTCGGTCCTTGTGTGATCGAGTCGGAGGAATTTGTCTGGCGCACGGCCCGGCAGTTGAAGGCGATCGCCGCGGAAGTGGGCGTGCAGTTTGTTTTCAAGGCCAGCTACGACAAGGCGAACCGCACGTCGGTGAAGTCGTTTCGCGGTCTCGATGTCCGGGGTGGCTGCCAGATCCTGGCCAATATCGGGCGTGAACTGGGTGTGCCCGTGACCACGGATGTTCATTCTCCCGAGGAGGTGAAGATCGCGGCCGAGTATATCGATATCCTGCAAATTCCCGCCTTTCTGTGCCGGCAGACCGATCTGATCCAGGCTGCCGCGGAGACGAAGCGCGTGGTGAACGTGAAGAAGGGCCAGTTCCTCGCTCCATGGGATGTGAAGAACATCGCCGACAAGCTGATCGCCTTCGGCAACGACCAATTCTTTTTTACGGAACGCGGCACCACTTTCGGCTATAATAATCTCGTGGCCGACATGCGTTCTCTCTACTGGATCCGCGAGGCGGGCTATCCCGTGGTGTTCGATGCGACGCATTCCGTGCAGCGTCCCGGGGGCGGGGGAGACAAGACGAGTGGCGATGGCGTGCTCGCCCCGGTGCTCGCCCGCGCAGCGGCGGCCGCAGGATGCGATGGCATTTTCATCGAAACACACGAAGATCCCTCCCAGGCACTGTCGGACGGCCCCAATCAAATTCCGCTCGCGCAATTGGCTACATTGTTGAAACAATTACGGCAGATACATGACCTCGTTCGTTAAGCATACCGCGGTCCTCGTTGCCGCGTTGATCGCGACCACGGCGCTGGCGGAGAAATCCGGGGATGGCAAAGCCGCCCCCAGCCCCGATGGCAAGGAGGCGACGGTCAAGAAACCGAAGAAGCCCAAGGGTTCGAAAAACTCCGACGACCCGAATGCCCCCAAGAAGATGGACATTCCCGTGCAGCCGGGGCACCCGTCCAAGGGGCTGAGCATTCCGTATTTCGACTCGAGCGGAAAGCGGCAGATGAATTTCCAGATCGGCGTGGCTTCGCGCATCGATGCCAATCACATCGAAATGACGGATATGCAGGTGGAGACCTTGAATGAGGAAGGCGAGCACGAGATGCAGATCGATCTGCCGACCTCGATCCTCGACACCGACACGAGCGTCATCACGACCAACAAGCATGTGACCATCAAGCGCGCGGATTTCGATCTCACGGGCGAGGCGATGGTCTTCAACACCAAGACCAAGCAGGGCGGCCTCGGCGGCGGCGTCCGCATGCTCATTTACAATCTGGACGAGGAAACTTCCGATGCGGCCAAGCCGGCCGAGCCCAAGGCCGCCAAGGCTCCGAAAGCCAGGAACGCGCCCGACACCTTCAAGACTCCCCAAGCCAAAGAAGCGGCCAGCCCCTCCGCTTCCGGAGATCAACCGGACAAGTTTTACACCCCTGGGCCTAAATAAAAGTGATCAAGAACATACTCCCCATTTTCCTCGCCGCGGTGGTCGCCTGTTCGCCGGCCCTGGCGCAAGGCCCCGGCGAAAAACCGCTCACGGAAAGCGAACTGCTCAAGCAGATCGAATCCCTCAAACCCGGCAAGGACGGCGCGGCGACGCCCGCTCCGGCCACGAATCCCGCCA
>NZ_JBDUCX010000183.1:0-13783 GCF_040003245.1 Chthoniobacter sp. | reverse complement strand
ATGATCCTGCGGAACCGACTCTAAGCAGTGATGACGAGTTCGCATGGTGGCGCATGTTTTCGCAGCCCGGCGCGGGTCCGATTCTCGCCGCTCGGTGGGAGACGATAGATGATCAGGTGTCGCGCAGCGCGAATTTTCGCGCCGAGCTGGAAGACGAGGAAACGAAGCGGATTACTCTCACCCGAGGTCAGGAGGAATGCGCCGCCGAATTGGAAGGCTATTGGCACGCGCTGATCAACGGTGGCCAAGCGTCCGGTTATCGTCTTCGTCCACCGCTGCTCGTGGCACCGAGTGGTTCCGGAAAAAGCCGACTTGTGGGATGGTTGGCGGACAAGCTGCGCGTGCCGCTTTACGTCGTGGATACGAGTAGTTGGATGATTTCGGGCAGCCGAGCGGATATGGGCACGTTAAAATTGCTCGAAGCGTGGCATGCCGCTAATGATCGCGGCCTCGTGTTAATCGACGAAATCGATAAGGCGGACGGGCGTGAAGTCGGGTGGTGGAAAAATGTGAATATGGAGATGATGTGTTACATCGACGGTCGGATCCAGTGGCCCCGGCGTTTGCTGAGAAAACTGCGTTCACAATTTCTCATCATCGGTGCTGGCACTTGGCAACACGAGCATCGACAAGAACAGCGTCCACTCGGCTTCGCGAACGGCCGGAGCGGGAACGTGCTGGTGGCGATCGAATCGACCTTCGGCACCGATCAAAGCATTCCCGAGGAATTGGCTTTCAGGTTCGATACCCCGCTCATCCTCGCCCCGCCGACCCATGAAGAATTTGCCGAACGGATCGCGGCGATCCGCTCAGAATTGATGCTCCCGGCACTATCCACGGAATGCCTCGCCGCACTGTGCGCGGATGCGGTGGCCTCGCGGCGCGGCCAGCGCTTTATCGAGGGGTATGCCGGGCGGATGCTACGTGATCGTGCCCGATGCGCGCAGGTGGCGGAATGTTTCGATTTTTGATCCCGGCATGACCACCCGTCTATGCAGAGGAACTTCAGCCCCTGGGGCGTCAACGCCCTTGCGGTAAATACATCCCGCGCCCACCGCATCGCATACACTCCTTGTTCCCACCCTGGCAGGTGCAGGAAATCCATGGCGATTGGACTGGTCCGCTCTTCTTCTCTTCCCGCAGTGGCGATCCAGCCGGCAAATCCAAGATCACCGAGGATGCCCCGACCGCGGTTGCCAGACGGGCCAGAGTTTCGCCGGTGTCCGGCCAGCGCCGAAGGTCTCCGGTCTTCCCATCGCTCGTTTCCATCCCCTCGGCGTCCACCCAGTTGACTCGTGTGCGGCTAAACCTCGCATGGATCGCGTCGCGGACCAGCGGTGCGACGCTGCCGCCACCGGTCAGGATCAGATACTTCACCTGTTTGCCGGCGGTTTCGGCGCGGTAGGAATCCCAGACTCGATTGGCCAGTTCACCTGCAATTTGCCCCGCTGATTGCTGATCAGTCGAGTCGCCAAGCCTGATGTTCCGATTCCCAGGGATCGTCAGGACAAACGATTCCCCATTGGCGAGGGCTCGCTTGATGGCTTCACGATCCTCAAACGTCAATGCGCCGAGCTTAAAGCCGTGCCGGCTACTCAGGTGTTCGAGCAGGGGCAGTTCAAATCCGCCAATGATGCCAACCTTGTAGCTCGTCTGCTCCGTGCTCGCGATGCAGTCGCCATCCGCTCCCGCATCGAAATCCACGATGCTCAGATCGGTCGTGAAGGAGCCAATATCCACGATGACGATGCTCGCGTGGCGAGGCCCTCCATTGAGACCGAAAGACCGCAGATGATTGAGTAGAGTCGAACCTTGCGGATACATCTCCATGTAGATCGGATTCACCTCGCGGTGGACGTCCTGACGATACAGCGTGTTCCGGCCTTCGCCGAAAACGCCAACCGTGTTGGCCCTTGGTTCAGCGACGCGGCTGACCGTGGCATTCTGCCACCCGGCGAATTCCATCTGCTGACCCAGAATGGACGCTGGCCCTTCAATGTCGGGAAATGCTGGCAGGCAGACCTTCACCCGACAGGCGGCCACGTCGATCCCAGCCGCGGTAACCTGATCGTGGAGCCAGCGGAAAAACTCTCCCGCGGCTTTGAGCGAGCCGCCGACGCGCAGGGTCAGTTCACTGCTGAAAAGATCCGATTTCCAGTTCGTGAAGACTTGATCGCCCTCAACCGGGCGATAGTTCGCCGCGGTCTGACCACAGAGCCAAGGCTTGCGTGCGCCTTTCCTGTGGATCACCAGAGATGGCACAAGCGCTTGGTTCTCGATCATCACAACACAGCACGGCTGCTCGTAACGGCGTCCCCTGGTCCATCCGGGACGGTAGGATATTTTTGTGAAGGAGGCACCGAGGTCGATGCCGAGCACCGGAGCGGAGAAAAAATCAGGCATGGCTTTGGGGGGTTACTTTCGCGCGCCGAACAAGTAGATCACCGAGCCGCCAGCCAGGTTCGCTGACAGTGGCGGGGTCGCCTGCGAGCAGGCCGCCGATAGTATCTTCATGGAAATTTGGGTCAAACGAGACGTTCTCACCGCCAGTCGTGACCTGTTCCATACCGAGGTTGAGGGCGAGCGCTTCGAGCAAGGCATCGGCGGTTAAACCTCCTTTGGCTTTCTCCATCGAACTAGCCAGCAAACCCGCCCCGTAATGCGAAATGTTGCCGCTTGGTTTGCGGGCTTGGGCGAGGTCTTCCGCACGGGCGACGAGCCAGAAACCCGACGCCCCCTGCGATTCTTCCATCGCGAGCAGCCAGGGAAAAACGTTGCGGCCGAGCGCATCGAGGAGGCGACTCTGTGCCTCCTTGCGTTTCGGCTGCCGGAGCAACAGACCGGCCAGGTTGATCAGCACACCGGAGAGTTCTTCGCGCGCAACCGGCGACGTTTTTGGAAATGCCGGGAGCCATGATTCGAGCAGTTGCATCGCGACGTCGCCGTCGGGACCGGTGACGGCTTTTGGCAGGCCGGCGATAAATTGGGTGAGCAGCTTCGGCGTCGTGGTCACTGCGATCCACAGACGATCGAACGCCGGCGGGTGGTTTTTCGCGATCGGCAGGCACGCCTGCAAAAGGTCGCCTGCCTTGTCCCGGAGCAGTGCAGCCACGAGAGTTGATTCGCGAGCGGGCAGATGGCGTCGGCGTGGGTGGCCGGAGAGGAATTGCGAGGCGAGTTTCGCCAAGTCCTTGGTCTTTGCCCGCTGGGCGAGCCAATCGAATGCAGCGGAAGTCTCCGCGATTTCGGGGCGTTCCAGCAGCAGGGCGAGCACCTGTGCGGTCAGGTCACGGTGTTTGCGCGCGGCCGGTTCGAGCATCCGGGCGCTGGGCGCGGATGTGAGCAACTCCGCCAGCGGGAAATCGAGGACGGAATCACCGGCCTGCCCCCAGGCAAACTCGGCGGTCTGCACCCAGCCGGCCTGACCAAGCGTCATGATGTCGGCCAGCGGCGCGGGCAGCGGTTTGCCAATTTCCTTCATCCGCCCGCGGGTGAGGAAGTATTCAGCGAGGCGCGCAAATGCGGCGCGTTGCGCCGGGTCGACGAGCGCCGCAGCGGCTTTGTCGGTTTGTGCTTTCGCCTTTTCTCGTTCGGCGTTGGACGTGCCGGCCTTCTCTGCGAGCTTGAGGGCGCTAAGTGCCGCTTTGTCTTCAGGCGCCATGCGTGGCGTGGCGGTTGTAGAACTCATGGTGATCAAAGGAATCCCAGGTCGGGACCAGATTTTGGTGATTTGGTGGAATCGCTCGCCGGCGCTGGCCCGTCGTCACCACCCGCGCGCTGCACGGTGAGATCGCCGCGTCCCACGAGTGGCAAGAGCCGCCGGAGCGCCGTCAACTGCTCGGCCTCGGTCGCGCTGAAATACGCCCAGCGGGTGGCTCGGGTGATGCCGACAAAAAGGAGTTTCACCGCGCGCGCTTCCATCATCTTCCACGCCGAGTCGTTGACCAATCTCGGCATCAGCACGGTGTCAAAGGTCAGCCCTTTGGCGCTGTAATAGGTGATCATTTTCGGTTTGCCCGTCCCGAAATCGAGTTCCTTCTGCGTCTCCAGGTCGAGGCCGCGCTCCCGCAACGCTTTGGCAAATCCGTAAAGTTTGCGCTGGGTGGGAAACAGGATCGCGATGCGGTCGCCCACGAGTTGTCGCTCCCGGATCACTTCGTCCAGCCGGCGAATCTCTTCGTCGCCCGACGTGTAGCGCAGGAGCGGCGTTTCCTTCTGCCGGGGCGCAACGCGTCCCTGATTGGTGAAGCTCTCCCGCTCCTCCACATCGTCGATGAGTTCCGCGGCCAGCCGCACGAGGTATGGGCTGCACCGGAAGCCTTCGAGGAGGTTGATGTTCCGCTTCCGCACCCCGAGCGCCGCCAGAATCATCGCTTCGCTCGATCGGTGATCGTAGATCTGCTGCTTGTGATCGAGGCAGACCGTGACATGCCGCGAGATCGCGCGCAGCAGTTTGAAAACCTCCGGTTCGAGGTCTTGTCCTTCGTCAACGAGCACAAAATCGAAGAGAGGCTCGCGCACAGCCGTCAGCCGTTCCGTCACCGCCCGGCGGATCGCCTCGAAGTCCGGCCGCTTTTCCTCGGCATTCCACGGAGTCCGACCGCGAATGTTTGCCTTGTGCCAGTTTAGGCACCAATCGTCGAAAGTCAGCACGTTTTCCGATGGGAGATCGAGGAGCGGAAAAGCCGACTCGATGTAGTGCTTCAGGACCTTGGTATAAACGAGCACGCGGAACCGGTCGGGAGTGACGCGAAAATGATCGGCGAGGAATTTTGCGCGGTGCAAAAGAATCTGCGTTTTCCCGGAGCCGGGACCGCCCAGGATTACGCGGTTCTCGCTGGGACTCAATTCCACCGCGCGCAGTTGCTCGGGCGTCAGCTCTGCCCGAGGGATCAGCCAGGTGCTCATTTCTCTGCCTCCGGCAAATTACCAGATTCGCCAGACGCGCTGCTGCGCCCGGACCTGCGGCGCTGGAGTTCGGCATCCGCCGCTTTCCCCAGCGCGGTATCACCGGTCATCTGGGCGGCGTTCTTCAGCCAGCCCAGCTCCCATTCGCCTTGGGCGGATACGGATCCCATCACGCGAATCGCCTCCGCGAGCAACCGGTCGCGCTCGTCCGGTTCTTTCGCGGCTTCCGCGAGCTGGGCCGCGAGAGTCAGCGTGGGGCCGAGCCGATCGCGTTGCAGCGATTCGTTCGCAATCTTTCGTGCTTCATCCAGTTTCCCAAGCCGGCGTTTGGCGAGGGCGAGGTTGAAAAGCGCAATCCCGTCAGCGGGTGAAGCCGCCGCGGCCTCGCGGTAGAATTTTTCCTGTCGGGCATGGTCGCCCCGCTCGCCGTGGTAGATGCCCATTAAGTTGAGAATGTAGCTATCGGGACGGTTCTTCATCCGCAGGGCACGGGAGAGAAAGTCGAGCGCCTTGTCGATCTGCTGCAGTTCCGCGTAGTCCCGCGCGATCTGGACGATCGTGTCGGGCACCCGAGCCGCGGGAATCTTCCCGGTGCGCAATTCTTCCTCGGCCTGCTGAATCTTGAGCCTCACCTCATGCGGATTCACCACATTGGAGAGGGGATTTTCGATCCGCACCTCAAACGGACGTGAGTCCGGCTGGTCAGCGAGGCGCAGGCTGAAATCGAAGACCTGGTTCTCATCCAGCCGATACTCGATGGTGAGGGCGTCGCCCTTCTTTACCCCGACCAATCGCACCACCTCGCGCAGGAGGGGCCGCGCTTCATCACCCGCTACGATCTCGACACGGAGGTCCGTGCCTTTCGTCCCGGCGTTCGCCGGCACGCGCAGTGCGCGGTTCTGCGCCGTCCCGCCATCAGGAGGCCATGGCAATTGCGCGCCGCGAGGCACCAGTTCCACCGGCCCGGCCTCGGTCTGAATCGCGATGCGGTCATGGCAGACGACTTGGAAAATGCTGCGACCAAAAAGCGCGAGCGACAGCGCGTGGTAGGCCGCGCCGCGCGCGACGGCGAGTTGGATGGATTCCTGATCGGGGTAGGTGAGCAACTGCGCGTTGGGCAGGAAGCCGCGCATCGCGCCCTTGATCTGCGGAATCAGGCTGCTGCCGCCCACGAGCAGACACAGACCGACCTCGTTTCGCTCCAGTCCGGCGCGCTCGATCGCGTCCTGCACCGGCGCGAAGACCGAGCAGGTTAGCCGGTATTCGCTTTCGCGCGCGGCGAGCATGTCGCTATCCAGGAATGGCGCGAGCAGCTCCTCCCACCGGGCCGCCGTCAAGGTCGGTGCGCGGAGCAATAGTTCACGACCGGCGATCGTGCAGGGGTAGGCACCGGGCAGCGACTTCACGAGCTGCACTTTGTCGGCGCCCTCGTATTTACCGAAACTCTCCAGCCGCGCGATCTCCGTGCAAAGCCCGACCTTGAGCGACTCCGCGACGCCGAGATAAGCCGGCTCGAACTCCCGTTTGCGCTGATCGTAATCGAGGTCGAACGCGCTCATGCCGTTCTGTTCGAGGAACTGCGGCAGCAGGATCTCATGGACGATCGCCCGGTCCAAATCGCCGCCGCCGAGCCGATGATAGCGTGAGACGGCCAGCGGGTTCATCTGCCATTGCGCCGATGCGGGATCGCCCATCGGACGGAAGATAGCCACGTCGCAGGTGCCGCCGCCGAAATCGAAAATCATCAGATTCTTCGGCGTGCGCAGCAGCGGGACGAGCGTGTCGCGATGGCTCACGAGATAATCAAGGAATGCCGCCACGGGCTCATCGAGCAGGTCACCTGGCGAGAGCGGGATGCCCGCGATCATTGCGGCCTTCACCGTGTCGAGCCGTTGCGCGGCCTGAAACGACGCCGGCACCGTCACGACCACACGCGCGGCCTGCGCCGGATCGTATTCAAAGGCCGCGTCCTTGAGGAAGCGCAGCACGTGACCGCCGATCTCCGCCGCGGAGCGGAAACCCTCGGATGCCTTTTGATAGGTGCGCTGCGCGCCGATGTCATTCTTGCACTCGGCGAAGACCGATTTGAATTCCTCGCCGCTCGCGACACCGCGCGCGAGCAGCCGCTTCGCACCTTCGCCGACCAGCGTTTTACCGTTGGAGATGGCCACGATCGAGGGCACGAGCGTGTTCGTGTAAACGCCCGCGTTGGTCGGTTGATCCACCTCCAGGCAGCGCAGATCGAGGTCGCCCGGCTTGGCGGGATCCCAACGGATTTCAGCAATGGTTGAGTTCGTCGTTCCGAGGTCGATGCCGAGCACGCGCAGCGGCTTCGCTCCCTTCGGAATGGAGCAGCCGGTTGGCGTGAGAAGATTGAGTTCTTTCATGGGACGGTGTGATCCGCGCCTACGCCACTCGCGGCCAGAGACGCAGCGCCTGCACGAGCAGGCCCTTGCCCCGAGCCTGAATGGCTTCCTCATTCCAATCTTCGAGGCCAGCGAGTTGGGAGTTAATGGGCAGGAGGGAAGACTTCATCAGTTCCGGCTTCTTCACACTCCAGGCGCTATTGGATACCGAAGAATTCAGCGGTTGCGTGATGATCGTCAGGTTTCCAAAGGTCTGAATTAGCGAATCGCGTAGCCGGGTCGCGGCCAGGCGAGGGTCGCCCTTGTCTGCAAGTTCTTGATCCAGCCACTCCATCCCTTTGCTGCCATCCGGTAGTGGCCAGTTTGCGATCCACTTCTGTGGCATCAAGTGTTCGACCGTCAGGAATCCTTCGATCGTGATGTCCTCGTGCCTGGAGTTCATCAGCACCGCGTTGAGGCGCTTTAGAATGTGGACGATTTTTGGATTATTGAGCGTCTGGTAAGCGTGCTTCGTCGTCCATGCGCTTGAGAAGGCTTCATCGGTCGGCCATTCCGTGGACTCACCCGTAAATTCAAGAAGCAGCTTTTGCAGCGCCGCGGCCGACGGTCCTTCCTTGCGCAACGCTTTGGTGAGTTGGAGGAAGACACGATTGTAGTTTTTGGTGGAGAGACCGCAGACCGCCCGCCGCAGCAGATAAGATTCGAGCGCTGCCGCAATCTTCATCCACTCCTCAGATGAAAGCTCCGCGTCGAAGAAGAAGAGGAGCAGAGGGTATCCGGTGCGAATGTCGAAAGTTTCGAGGAACTCCATGAACGACCTCAATGGGTCGTCCTTCGCGGGCGCGATGATCCGGCGGTAATCACTTCCCTGGCGAGCCAGTGTCTGAAGCTCCGCCTCGACGTTCAGGAATGGCTTCTGTCGATCGATCCAGAATTTGTATTCCACGAAAAGGTGTTTCACCGGAATGTCCACGCCCTGCCGGCTGGACAGGAAGTGCTGCATGAAAAGGTCGCTGCGCGGGCGGAGAAGGCGTCCTTGCTGAACTTCCTGACGCCAAAATGGATCATCGAAATTCTTCCAGTATTTTTCGTACAGTACCTCCTGCGGCTCGCCCAATCTGCCGGCCCGGAGAAAGATGAAATTCCTCAACAGATCGGCCGGAAGCAGCGGCTCACCCCGAGCGTTCAGCGTCTCAAAGATGACTTGAGCGTCGTCCCCGATTTCCAGGTCGATGGCCACGACTTGCAGCGCCCCCTTGAGAGCTTGGAACGACTCATCAAGCCGCGCCGATAGCGGGACCTCAGCGCACAATGGCGGCTGGCTGATCGTTCCCTCGAAGAACGATTGGAGCTGGGTGTAAAAAAAGAGGTAAGCCTCTACCATGCGGGGCCGAGGGTCGTATTTCCGCGCGTATTTTTTCTTCGTCAGCGGATGCTTTTTCTCCAACTCAAATCGCGAGCCGGCGGATAAGACATCGGTGAACTGCGTTCGATCCGATTGAGTGGGCCAGACTTTGTACTTATCCACCTCCGGTTCCGCCATCATCCCGCGATTGAAAGTAAACGCGTCGGTTTCCTTGGCGAGATCCTCGCATTCCATCACCCGGCAATAGTCCCGGAATGCGGCGAGGAAGATTTGCAGCGTGGTCAGCCGCTGCTGACCATCAATGACCTGCCGCTTCTCGACGTGGGTGATTGGAGTCTGCTTTTGATCGAGAACCATGGCGCCGAGAAAGTGAACTGGGGCGTCCTTTCGGCCTTCCAGATATTCGGAAAACTTTCGCTCGATGTCGTCCCAAAGCGGTTCCCACTGCTGCTCACGACTCCAGACATATTGGCGTTGGAATAGTGGCACTTCGAGGCGCACTTTTTTCTCGAAGATCGCGAGGAGGGGAACAGCGTTGGCTTTCATTTACGTTTCTTTTGTTTGGCTTTTTTCGGGGTCACCTTCGGCATCACGGGAGGCTTAATCGCCTCCTCCCAAGTCTGATTTGTGAGCTTCTCGACGAGCCAGCAGAAGGTTGGGCACGAGGCTAATCCGGTAAAACGCGTCTGAGCGGCATATTTGAAGATTTCAGGAACGTCAGTGAATTTGGAAAGAACGGCGCTGTTGTAGGAAAAGATGTTTTCGAGGCTTTGCACGGGATTGGGAACGTCCTCCGGGTTTCGCGTCTTCTTGACCTTCTTGAACTTGCCGCCGCGAGCTGATGCGGAAACCACCTGTATGAGAGCGGCCTTATCAGCCAATGCCCATGCTTCGAGTTCCTGAGGGACACATGCTACGACAACTTTTCCCGATTTGACCTCGGCTGCATCAAGCTGACCACGCAGTTCATGTGCTTCCACGCGGCAGATTCCAGGATTCCAGATTTTGGGGTGCGTTGCTTGATACTTCTTTTCCAGTGGATGCCAATCGAAGAGGACGAACACGCGGTCGCAACCCGCTTTTCGTAGCTTTGCGACCTCACCTGACGCCTTTTTGAGTAGAATTCCTTTGTTGTTTAACGGCAACACACGTGGCTCGTCGTTTGGGCAGAATGTTCTAACGAGAAGTTCGACCAACTTGTGGTCAGGCCCGCCTTGAGTGCACTCCACAACGAAGCCAATTTTCATAAAACCTGGCCGAAAAGACCACGACCAAGCATTTCGCCGAGGGTGAACTCACTGGCTAGTTTCCGCGCCTCAGGCTCATCCGCGGGCCGGAGGAAGCGAGGTTCGCGACCCTCATCTCGTTTTACGAAGACGACTTCGTCGAGCTTCGTGACATCGAGTAACTGCGGGGAGTGGGTCGTAAGTATGACCTGGGTTCGGCGGCTTTTCACCGCAGTGCGAATCTCCTCCATAACCAATCCGAGTGTGCGTGGGTCGAGACTGTTCTCGATTTCTTCGACGACAAGGAGCGAAGGCGGATCAGGATGACGGAGGACCGCGATTATCGCGAGAGCACGCAGGGTCCCGGTGGACATCATCCAGCCGGGAATTGTGGCACGCTTCCGATCTGCCGCCGCGCTATGAGCGATGAGCGAAGGCTCGACGAGGGATAGGTAGAGAGTCTTCTCGACAGTCGATGCGGTTTCGGGACGGACCTCCTCCAGATAGGGCAAGACAAACCGCAGCGTGCGCATGATCGCGTCGTAGGCGCCCCCCGAATCTTCCCAGTTCCGGATCTCCTCCAAGTACTCGGCGATATTGGTGCCGTCCTCGCGAAGGACGACACGACCCTGTGTGGAGTGCCGAAGAACGGGGGGCATCATCTTCTCGGGAACCAAGGTGAGAAATTGCCAGCGCGCACCGAAGCCAGCTTGTTCGAGGAGAGGGAGAAGATCGAGGGCCGCTACGCCGGAAGATCGGGTTCTCGAATGGACGTCAAATCTGACGTCACTGTGTAACTTTCCATTATGCCACTCGCGAGCGCGATGAATTCGGTCGCGATCCTTCGTTGGAAACAAGTCGAGTCGAAAGGCGGCGGGCTTGCCCGCGGCGCGTCCGCGCAATTGGAAACTGAGGCCCCACCTTTTGGAAGCTCGATCCTTATTGGAAGAACCCAGAGGTGGTGGCGGAGCCTTGTGATAAGCATGCTCGACCCCACGCCACAAATTCATGCCGGCATCGAAACCCATCTCGGACATAACCTTCAACGTGCGAAGCGCCTCGACGACACTGCTCTTACCGCTGCCATTATTTCCGATGAAGACGGTAAGCGGAGTTAGTTTGAGGCTCAGGGTGTCACGAATGGCCTTGAAATTGATGATGCGGCAGGAACGGAGAAAATCGGGCGGTGGCATGCGAAGAATGGAGAGAGGCTATGTGATGCGACCGGCGATGGCATCCGCAAAGGCGTTGCGGGCCAGGAGCTTTACGCTTTCCGAAACGAGTGGGAACGTGCCGAGAACATGAACGAACTCGTCCTCGGTCAGGCCGTAAATTTGGGCGACCAAACCGTCGATTTCGGCACGGAGACCGGCACGACCGGCTTCATCAGTGCAACCATGCGTCTTGTGATTGCCCTTCGGGCCGAAGACTTCGCGCAGCAGGTCGTCGAACTCCGCGCTCGTACCAACCAGCCGCGCCGCTCGCTCCACCAACGGGCGGAACGCCGCCTCCGCGCTCGTCAGCCGCGGGATGGGAAGCTGATACAGGTAGAAGGTGTTAAGATTTGCGGTCATCCGCGACCGCAGGGAATAATCGGCGACAAAGGAGTTCAGGAGCGCAGCGATACACAGTGTCTCTGACAAGCTATGCCGCAGCGAATTGTATTGGTCTGGCGAATGCTCGAAGGGGAAAGATACGGAGAGGGAGTTGCCTGCGAATGACTGACGAGGCAACAATGCTACAATCAGCGTTCTTGTGTCGGTGTTTCGGGCAATTTTACGAATGGCGAGGCGGTGTGCATCGCTATCGTTCAGCATGTCCTTTGGCGCTGTGTCTCCGATCCCGCATCGCTTGGCACGCTTTCGTAGCAAGTCGGCACGGACCTTTAACTCTTCAATCCAGAAGTCTGGCTTCGCATAGTCGTGGCAGAATTGATGGATCATTCCCCCCTCGTAAAGCGGATAGCCGGTCCCGCGCTTGTTGAATAAGCCAGCCGCGCGATTCATGTGAAACTCTTCGCCAAAGATCTCCAACATCCAGCCGCTGGGATCGCCGAAAAGACTGGTAAATTTACTCAGCTTTTCCGCGATCTTGATGTCTATGCCATCCTTGAATTCGACGAGCGAAAGCGCATCTGGCGAAAGGCGTTTAACCATCTCAACAGGCATCTGTAAAGATTGATCATTAGGAAAGGTTGCGAGATCTGAAACATCCAAGCGCATGAATGCCACGGGGAACTTTACTGTATGTCCACCCTTCTCGAAGCTAAGAACCACAAATTTATAACTGCGATGGACGCCCTCGAAAATCTCCTTTCGATTCTCGAACCCGAATAGCGCCGAAATTCGCGCTTGCTCGAAGAGCATTTTGCGAAGCTGCTTAGTGCCGAGGTCTGTGTAGATTCCGCTCGGGATGACCATTCCGCAGCGACCGCCAGTGTGAAGTAGGTTTAGACACTGCTCCGTGAAGAGCTTGTAAAGATTCACGTCGGATCCGACCTTTCTGCCGTTCGCCGTCGCAACTTGGTTGGCAAATTGGGTTGAAGTGCGGAACCAGTCGTTCAGGTGAGGATAACTGGAGAGGTAGTCGAGCCATGCGTCGCGAATTTCGCGATCTTCCAGCACCCCGGATTTCTCATCCTCGAAGTCTTCGACGCGCATCGTTTTCTTCGTCACGAGTTCGCTATGCTGCAGGAAGAATTCCTTGCTATTCGGTTTGAAGATTTCCCACGGTGGGTTGGTGATGATGGCATCGAAGCCGCCGCGATTGATGAGGATGTCGTCGAACTCGTAGGCCCAGTGGAAGGGCTGGAGGGTGCGGATGTCGTCGAGCTTGAGTGGGCGCTTTTCGGGTTTGCCGTCGGCCTTTTCACGTTCGTCCCAAGTAGCCTGCTGGAACTGGATGCCGAGGCGCTGAAACTCGGCGAGGAGGAGCCGGTCGAGCACCTCGCGGGCGGCGGTTTTTTTTTCCTCGATTGTGCGACGCAGGGAGACGAGCACGTCGCTGTCCTTTAAGCCGGCACCGAGCTGGTTGGGCGCTTCTTTGTAGAGGGCGATCAGGCGGTTTTTCTCGTCGAGCAGTTCCTTGTATTTGGCGGCGCGCACGACTGCGAGGTGCGCGCCCACTTTCTCCTTCTGCGTGGGTGCGGTTTTGGACTCGAAGGTCATGCCGAGTTCGCCGGCTCCCGTGCTCTGCTGAAACTCGATGCGTTCCTGTCCGGCTGCGCCCGTTTTTTTATCGGCACCCGATCCCTTGTCGAAGGCGGCGGCATCGACATGGAGGAGGCCGATGAGAGAGTTTCCGGCGAGAAGGTTGAACTCGATGTTGGGGAGCGGTTCGAGTTGGTCGCGCTTCTCGGCGGACGCGACGAGGGAGAGGAAGAGGCGCAGTTTTGCGATCTCCGTGGCCTCTTCCATGATGTCCACGCCGTAGAGGTTTTCGGTGACAATCTTTTTCTTAAGCCAGTAAGCGGCGGGTGTCTCCGTGCTGCCGTGCCGGTGCTTGGCTCGCTCGCTTTCCATCCATTTCAAGATCGGCCGGTGGCCAAGGGCTTCGCACCTGCCGATCAGCGCGGTGTAAAGATTGAGGAGAGTTTTCTGCGCGGCGACGAGGAAGGCGCCGGAGCCGCATGCTGGATCGAGCAGCGAGAGACGCGGAAGCACATCGAGCAGCAAACGAGCGCAGAGCGGGCCGTCGGCGTGGAAGAGGAGGTCGTCGAGCGCGGCGAAGCGGCGCGGCGCGGGGAAACTTTTTGGGTTCTGCGCGTGGAGCGTTTGCGCGGCGTCGAAGTTGGCGTTGGCGCGGTCGAGGACGAGCTGGTGGATGGTCTGCTCGCAGAGGTATTCGGTGATTTCCGGGCGGGTGTAGTAGGCGCCGAATTCCTTTTGGTTGATGTATTTCTCGAAGATGTAGCCGAG
>NZ_JBDUCX010000182.1:0-13789 GCF_040003245.1 Chthoniobacter sp. | reverse complement strand
CGCCCGAGGCCGCGGCCTATCTCAATGCGGTGATCGAGGTGGAATACGAAGGCCAGCCGATCACCCTGCTCGACGGCTTGCAGCGCATCGAAGCGCGATTGGGCCGTCCCTCCAAACGTCCGCGCAATGCCTCCCGCACCATCGATCTCGACATCCTCTACGCCGGCAATCTGGTGCTCTCGAACGAAGAAGTCGTCATCCCCCACCCTCGCCTGCACCTCCGCCGTTTCGTGCTCACGCCACTCGCCGATATTCGCCCGGAACTGACGCTCCCCGGCCAGCAACAGCCGGTGGCGGCCTTGCTTGCGGGCTTGCATGATCCCTCCGCCGTGGAACTGTTTGCCGATCACTGGATATGAGTCTCGAACCCCCCACCCCTGTTTCACCACGCCGCACACCAGCCTCTCTCAAGGAGATGAAGCAGCGGACCGAGAAGATCGCCGTCCTCACCGCGTATGACTACCCGACCGCGCGCCTCCTCGAAGAAAGCGGCATCGACATGCTCCTCGTCGGCGATTCCGTCGGCATGGTGGTCCTCGGCTATCCGGACACCACCCACGTGACCATCGACGAGATGGTCCATCACACCCGCGCCGCGGCCCGAGGAACAACGCGGGCGCTGGTCGTCGCGGATCTGCCGTTCGCCACCTACACCATGCCCAAGCAGGCCGTCGTCAATGCCCGCCGGTTGATGGAAGCCGGCGCCCAGGCCGTGAAGCTGGAAGGCGGACGTGACCAGCGCGAGCAGATCCAAGCCATCGTCGCGGAAGGCATCCCGGTAATGGCCCATCTCGGCATGCTGCCGCAGAGCGTGAAGATCGAAGGCGGCTACAAAATCAAGGGCAAGACCCCCGGCGAAGCGGAAAAGCTGCTCGATGATGCGAACGCGATCCAGGAAGCCGGCGCCTTCGCCGTCGTTCTCGAATTGGTGAAAAGCGACGTCGCCGCGCAAATCACCACGCTGCTGGCGATCCCCACGATTGGCATCGGTTCCGGTTCCGATTGCGACGGCCAGGTGCTCGTCTCCCACGATCTCATCGGCTTGTTCCCCTGGTTCACGCCCAAGTTCGTGAAATCGCACGGCAACGTCGCGGAGCAAATCCGCGCGTCCGCCTCCGCCTTTATTGCGGAGACGAAAAGGCCCGGAAGTCCGTCGGCTTAGATGTCCCCGGCAAACTCCCCCACCCGGCGGAACTTCGCGTAACGCTGGGCGAGCAGGTCGTCGGTTGGGATTTTGCTCAATTCGTCGAGCTGGCTGTGCACCACCTTCTTGAGATTGGTGATCGCCGCGGTGTGATCCTGGTGCGCGCCGCCGAGCGGCTCGGGAATGATGCCGTCGATCAGCTTGAGATCGAACAAATCACGCGCCGTCAACTTGAGCGCTGCGGCCGCCTCCGGCGCATGTTTGCGATGCTTCCACAGAATCGCCGCGCAGCCTTCGGGTGAAATCACGGAATAGTAAGCGTTCTCCAGCATCAGCACCCGATCCGCCACACCGATGCCGAGTGCCCCGCCACTGCCGCCTTCCCCGATGATGATGGCGACGGTGGGCGTCTTGAGCACCATCATCTCACGCAGGTTCACCGCGATGGCTTCGGAGATGTGACGCTCCTCGGCGCCCACGCCGGGATAGGCCCCGGGGGTGTCGATGAGCGCCACAAAAGGCCGCCCAAACTTCTCCCCGAGTTTCATCAGGCGCAAAGCCTTGCGGTAACCCTCGGGGTTCGCGCAGCCGAAATTGCGGCGGATGTTCTCCTTCAACTCACGCCCCTTTTGATGCCCGACAACCGCACATTTATGGTCACCGATGGTGGCGAAGCCACCCGGCATCGCCCGGTCCTCAGCGAAGCGCCGGTCCCCGTGCAGTTCGATGAAATTGGTGAACGAAAGTTGAAAGTAATCCAAGGCATACGGGCGCGCCGGGTGCCGTGCGATCTGCACCCGCTGCCACGCGGTCAGGTTCTCGTAGATGGCCCGCTTGGTCTCCTCGATCTTGCCTTCCATGCGGCGGACTTCGTGATCGAAATTGATGTCATTCGCCCGGGAATGCTTCTTCAGGTCCGCGAGCTTGTCCTCGAGTTCGGCGATCGGTTTTTCAAAATCCAGGGGCGGGAGTTTCATGGGATTATTCAAGAGTTACGGGGTCGCCTTTGGCCAGGATGGCATCGAGTTCATCCAGCGCGTCCGGCGTCAGGCGAATCCCGCCACCGGGCGGCTTCTGTGTGGAGTTTTCCTCGGCGATGGAGTGCAGGGTGCAGCCGGGGATGTTGATCTGAACCCAGTGGGTGGAGTTCATGTATCCTTTCTCCATAAAGGTCACCCGCCCGCCATTCAACCAGGAGATTTTGTCCGTCACTTTACCCATGACTTTCACCGCGGGAGCGCCCTTGGCACCGGCCGGCTTTTTGGCATGCGAGGGCGGCCACTCGAGAATGGCATACTGCTTGAAGAATTTTCCCTTGTTGAGCACCGTCACCTTGTCGAGCTTGCGGCTGATCACGAGCGAGAAGTCCCCCGGCGATATGGAGAGTTTTTGTCCGATGCGCAGCATCGGCCCTTGAAGATTGTTGGAGCGCACGAGGAGTTCACCCGTGGTCTTCAAGCGGTTCGCAACCCGGGTGATCACGTCGCCCTTTTGCACGATATAGACCTGCTTTTCCGGCGCGGCCATCGTGGAGAGCATGATGTCGGTGTTGAGCTCGCCCAGGTAGTTCTTCGCGTCATCGATCTTGGAGGATTCCGGGTAACGCTCGACGAAGCCGTAAAAGGCGTCGCGCGCCTCCACGACCTTGCCACCCTTGCGAATGGCGACGCACTTGTTGAACTCCGGCACCGTGGGATCGGGTGGCGGCGGCGGCGGCGGCAGCGCTTTCTCCTTTTTCAGCGCGATCTGCGGCTGCACGAACATCTTGTAGGTGACAAACGCCGCCCCGCCGAAAATCCCGAGGGTGAGGAAAATGATGATGAGTGCTTTCACGAATATCGGAACATGCGGTCGCCTATTGGCTTACCGGATTGTGCGGGGAATGGGAAGCGGAACACCCAACATCGCTAAAGCAGGCCTCGCTTGCGAAAATCGCCCATGTTTCCGCCCGAGGATTCCTGGATCATGTCCGCCGCGAATTTCAGCAGGCAAATCTCCCACCCTTCATCGACGCCATGGATGACCGCGCTGAGCGGGTCGTCGGAAGCTTCGACCTGCTCCCGCAGGCGCCCCACCACGTCCGCCAGCGGATCGTGCACCACCTCATTGGAGATGTCCGTTTTCCGAAACTGGAAGCCGTACTTCAAGATGGCCAGTTGCGGGGCATGTTCCCGCAGCCAGCCGGCGAAGTCCTCGGCATTCTCCCCGAAGCCCTCGACGAGCATATTCTGGATGTGGCCCGGCGTGATGATCTGCGGACGCTCGGCATGCAACCGGCCGTCGCGCACCCGCACCTGGTTCACGCTATCCATGAGTTCGGTGACCAGGAAAAAGCGAAAGCTCGTGTCGCCAAAGGTAGCGATCCGGCGTTGCGGCGCGACGATGACCTGGGTGTTGTCGATCGCGTACTGGATCGTGTCCTCATTGAGCATAAAGGATGGAAACTTACGAGGGGTGGAACGCCGTGCAACGGTTTCTTTTGCCGGGGCGAGGCGCCGCACCTTTACAATCTCGCCCAGCCCCGCCTAAATTCAACGCCCTTGGACACTCCGAAAACACTCGCGATCATTGCCGGGAACGGCGTTTACCCCCAGGCCATGGCGCGAGCCGCTCGGGCCGCCGGGGTGGCGCGCCTGGCGGTGGCCGCATTTCAAAGCGAAACCGACCCCGCCCTCACGCCACTGGTGGATGAAGTGGAATGGATGCGGGTCGGCCAGCTCGGAAAGATGCTCAATTTTCTCCAGAAATCGGGCGCCACCCATGCCGTGATGTCCGGCCAGATCCACCCGAGGAACTTGTTCGATTTGCGCCCCGACATCAAGGCGCTCGTCGTCCTGGCCCGGCTCAAGCGGCGCAACGCGGAATCCATCTTTGGCGCCATTGCGGAGGAGATGAAGAGCATCGGCGTCGAGCTTTTGCCCGCTACGATCTACATGGAAGAACACCTCGCTCCAGCCGGCCTCATCGCCGGCCCGAAGTTGAAGCCCCGCGAGGAGGAAGACCTGCATTACGGCTTTCACGTCGCCAAGGAATCCAGCCGGCTCGATATCGGGCAAACGGTAGTCGTGAAAAACGGCACCGTCCTCGCCGTGGAAGCTTTCGAGGGAACCAATGCCGCCATCAAGCGGGGCGGCGAACTCGGCCACAAAGACGCGCTGATGGTGAAGGTTTCGAAACCCCACCAGGACTTCCGATTTGACGTGCCGGTAATCGGTCCCCTCACCCTCGAGGCCGCCCGCGATGCCCGGCTCCGTGCGATCGGTGTGGAAGCAGGCAAGACGCTGCTTCTCGAAAAGGAAAAGCTCGCCGAGCTTGCTCAGGAACACCGCATCTCCATCTTCGGCCTCACTTCATGACGGACACCAATCTTCACTATCCGCAGCAGCCCTTTCGCGTCGGCGTCGTTGGCGCTGGAAGCATGGGCAAGAATCAC
The DNA here is from genome assembly GCF_040003245.1 of Chthoniobacter sp. NCBI lineage: Bacteria > Pseudomonadati > Verrucomicrobiota > Spartobacteria > Chthoniobacterales > Chthoniobacteraceae > Chthoniobacter > Chthoniobacter sp. The sequence goes on along the minus strand of NZ_JBDUCX010000182.1, from coordinate 9,212 downwards.
GCCCGTATCTTTGGCGAGCTCAAAGACTCGTATCTCTCCGCCGTGCTCGACGAGCGCCTTGAGGTGGCCAGGGAGATCGCTGGGAAATACCATGCCCAGGCCTCGGCCAATCTGGAAGAGTTCACGAAAGCCGTGGACGCGGCAACCATCGCCACCCCCACCGTTACCCATTTCGCCATCGCAAAACACCTGCTCGAACACGGCAAGCACGTGCTCGTGGAAAAGCCCTTTGTGGAAACGCCGGATCAGGCGCGGGAGCTCTGCGACCTCGCCCAGCAGAATGGCGTGATCCTCCAGGTCGGCCACATCGAGCGGTTCAACCCCGTCATGTCCGCTCTCGAAGCCCGCCTCACTCGCCCCCGCTTCATCGAGGCCACCCGGCTCTCGCCCTATCCTGGACGCAGCCTGGATGTCGGCGTCGTCCTCGACGTCATGATCCATGACCTGGAGATCATCCTGCATCTCGTGCAGTCTCCGTGGGTGCAAGTGGATGCGGTGGGCGTGGCGATCTTGAGCAAGCGCGAAGACATCGCCAACGTGCGCATCCGTTTCGAAAGCGGCTGCGTGGCCAATATCACCGCCAGCCGCATCAGCCAGGAAAAGCTGCGCAAAATTCGCGTCTTTCAACAGGACGCCTATCTCTCACTCGATTACCAAAATCAAAGTGGCTACCTCCTCCGCCTCGCCCGAGACGATGAAAAGGAAAGTTCCTTGCTCGGCAAGCTGCTCGGCGTCGCCGCCGATGCCACGATCGTTACCGAGTTTGCCGGCAAGCGCATCGTCCGTGAGCCGGTCGAGGTCGAGAAGATGGAGCCGTTGAAACGTGAGCTCGCCGATTTCATAGCCTGCGCCCGCGCCGGCGCCCAGCCCAAGGTGAGCGGTCGCGAGGGCACCGCGGCCCTCGAACTCGCACTCGAGATCACCCGGAAGATCGAGCAAAATCCAGCCCCTGCCGTTCCGTGAAACTCTATCTCGTCGCCGGCGAAGCCAGCGGAGATGCGCGTGGGACCGAGTTGATCCGCGCCTTGCGCGAACGCGATCCTTCGCTGGAATTCTTCGGCGCCGGCGGACGGGAAATGCGCGCCCTGGTCGGCGATCATTTCGCCGACTGGGCGGATGAAGCGGTCGTCGGGTTGTGGGATGTGCTGAAGAAATACGGCTACTTCAGGGGACAGTTCAATCGCATGCTGGCGGAGCTGGCCATCGTGCGGCCCGATGCGCTCGTGCTCATCGATTATCCTGGCTTCAATTTGCGCCTCGCCCGCGAAGCACACCGGCGTTTTCCCCAGATCAAGATCATCGACTACATCAGCCCGCAGGTTTGGGCCTGGAATCGCGGCCGTATTCCGAAGATGGCGCGCTATCTCGACCTCATGCTTTGTATTTTCCCCTTCGAAAAGCCGCTATACGAGCAGAGCGGTTTGCATACGGTTTTCGTCGGGCATCCCATCCTCGACACGCTGGCGGCAAAGAAAACGGACGTGCAGCGCGAACCGCATCTCGTCGGCCTATTTCCCGGCAGCCGCGAGAAAGAGGTCCGCAAGATCTTCCCAGTGATGGCCGAAGCCGCCATGCGGATGAAGCAGGCGCACCCGGAACTGCGCTTCGAGACGTCTGCCGCATCGCATCAACTGGCCGACCGCATGCTGGCCACGCTGGAGCAGTTGGGACAGGGCGAAGACTTCTGCGCGGTCACGGTTCGGGCGTCGCACGAATTGATGCAGCGCGCGGTCGCTGGCATGGTCTGCTCCGGCACGGCGACGCTGGAAGCCGCATATTTTGGTCTGCCGCTGTGCGTGGTCTACAAAGTCGCGTGGCTGACGTGGGTTGTGGGCAAACAACTGGTGCGCGTGCCCTTTCTCGGCATGCCGAATGTCCTCGCCGGACGGGAAATCGCCCGGGAATTGCTGCAAGGCGACGCGACCCCGGAAGCGCTCGCGACCGAGACCTTACGACTCGTCACGAATGCCGAGCATCGCGAAGCCTTGCAGGCCGATCTCGCCACGGTGATTGCCGGACTCGGACAAAGCGGTGCCGCCGCCCGGGCCGCAGATGCGATTCTGGAGGAGTTGCAATCATCCGCCCGCACCTGATCGACCCTCTTCCCATGGATCCGCATGAACTTTCCGCACTTTGGTCGCCGTGGCGTGTCGAATACTTCAAGGCTGGCGCGACGCCTGATTTCCTGCTGGAAGCCGCGCGCACCACCGACGATGCCGCGCATCTCGTGGTGGCGCGTCGCGCCCACACTTTTCTCATCATGAACCGTTATCCCTATGCCGTCGGGCATTTGATGGCGGTGCCCTGCCGGAAGATCAATGATCTCGCGTTGCTGACCGATGCGGAAAAACTGGAGCTCTGGGAACTCGCCGAACATGCCCAAACTCTGCTGCGCGAGACCATCCGCGCGCAGGGCTTCAATGTCGGGCTGAACCTCGGCAAATGCGCCGGCGCCGGCGTGGTCGATCACCTCCACCTCCACATCGTGCCGCGCTGGGAAGGCGACAACAATTTCATGCCCGTGCTGGCGGACACACGAATTTTGCCCGAAGCGCTGGATTCCCTTTATGAAAAGCTAGTCGCCACGCGCGACAGGCTGACCACGTGATGGACGAACAGGCACTACACGACGGGATCGACAAGCTGTGCGCCGAAAGTGGAAGCACCGCCATCGGAGTGCACGTCTTCGACTTTGAAAGCGACCGCACGTTCTCGCATCACGGTGCTCGCTGGTTCCACGCCGCCAGCACGATGAAGGTGGCCGTCCTCGTCGCGCTCTTCCACGCGGCAAACACAGGTCGTGTCCGACTCGAGGACCGGTTACACGTTCGCAATCGCTTTCGCAGCATTGCCGACCGTTCCATCTTCCGCGTGCAGCGCGACCGGGACGCCGATGCCGCGGTGCACCGCCGGGTCGGTCGTTCGATGAAGCTCATCGAACTGGCCGAGCCGATGATCACCCGGAGCAGTAATCTCGCGACGAATCTCCTCCTCGAGTTCCTCACTCCCGATTTCGTCCAAAGCACGCTCGACGCTGCGGCCATCGAAGGCGTCCGCGTCGTCCGTGGCGTGGAAGACAACGTGTCCTTCGAACGCGGATTGAACAACACCATCACGGCCGCTGGGCTCGTCGCTTTGTTTCGTCTGCTGCGGGATGACCGTCTGTTCGCCGAGCCGGCGCGCCGGCAGATGCTCGACATCCTGTTTGCCCAGGAATTCAACAGCATGATCCCGTCGCTGCTGCCCGACTCCGCACCGGTGGCGCACAAGACCGGCGAGATCTCCACCTGCACCCACGATGCCGGGCTCGTGCTCCTGCCGGGCCGCCGACCCTACGCGCTGGCCATTCTCACCGAGCATCCGCCCGGTCTCGACGATACCCAGAAGACCGTGGCGAAGATCTCGCGGATGGTCTACGAGTTCATCACCGCATGAAAGTCGTCGATGGCCTCACTCTCCCTGCCGAGCATCGGGCGCTGTTGCGACCGGGTGAGATGCTCGACGTTGGTTCCAATGAGGTGCACCGCCTGCCACGTTTCTTTTACGAAATCGACTCGTGGCAGCATGCGAAAGAGACCCAGCTCACACCGCATTTTACGCTCTCGGAATTGATCACGGTTGATTGCCGTGAAGCCGATCTGCTTTTGCATGCCTTTCCACATTACGTCCCGTGCGCCGTCACCGTGCTCGCGAGATACCTGGAAGATTTGCGCCATCGCGTTGAGGCTCCGATCTGCGTCGCGGTGAACGGCGGTTACCGCTCGCCCGCGCACCGCCTGGCGGAAAAACCCAATCCGCACATTTGGGCCACCGCGGCGAACATCTATCGCATCGGCGATATCTGGCTGGATTCGCAAAAGACCATCGAGCGCTATGCGCGCATTGCCGAATCACTCGGGCCGGAAATCTACGTGCGCCCCTACGGTCCCGCACCGGGCGAGACCGACGATCATCTCCACGTGGACCTCGGTTATTTGCTTTGCACGCCCCGTGGCTACAGTGAGGCCCAATGACCCTTCGCCATGGCTGCCCCGTACAAACTACCCACCCTCTCCAGCCGCCTCGTGGCGCGACGCGCCGGGCCGGTGCCTGTGATCGGGCTGGAGGCGGAATTCACGCTCTACGTCGATGATGTAAAACGGCTTCCGGAAGAAGTCTTTGGTACCGCCCAGAAGTTCGTGCGGCAGAAGATGCTCCCGCGCAAAGGCCGCTCGTTTCAATTGCCCGTCGGTGGCGCCGTCTATTTCGATACCGGGGTCATTGAGGTCGCCACCCCGATCATCGAAATCGAGACCGGGTGCGCGGTCCGTGCCGGACGCACGCTGTGGGAGCAAATCGAATTCGTCCGCCAAGAGCTCGATGCCTGGGAAGCGGCTCACCACCAGCGTGTACGGCTCGAAGGCTTCAGTACTCACTACAATGTCTCCGTGCCCGTCGGGCGTTCGCTGAGCGCCGCACGCCTAGGGCAAGTGGCGCGCATGCTCACCTACCTGCTACACCCGCCAGTCATGTTGCTCGCCGCCAACAAGCTCAGCACCGGCGTAGGCGTGCGGCCGCGCGGTGACCGACTGGAAGTGACCGCCGATTTCACACCCGATCCGGACCTGATGATCGCTACCACCTCGCTGATCACCGGCATCATTCTCGCCGTCCTCGATTGGCCCCTGCACAGCGTCGCGGAAATGAAGCGGCGCGCCATTCCGATCATCGCGGGGTTCGCCCCGTGCAAGCACACTTCGCGGAAAGGATTCCTCGCCCGCCATTTTTGCTTTCCGCGCAACCCCTTCGCCGCGGATATCAACGCGCCCGACTGGCGACTGATTGATGGCCGCCATCGCAGCCTCCGCCAGATCGCCCTCGAGATCACTCTGCCTTTTCGGGAAGCCATTCGCGCGGTCACGGACCACGATGCGTTTGCCCATGTCTTCGAAGTGCTCTCCGGCCGCGCCCGCTCGCTGCTTGATTTCCCCACCCGGCCCGCGCGCTACGAGGACGCGGGTCATCGCATCGAATGGAATCGTCGCACGCACCGCACTCTTCCCCGCTCGCGTTACGAACAAGTCATCCATCGTATCCTGACCCATCGGCCCATCCGCGTCGGTTCCGCGCTCTACGAACCGGAGCGCATGATCGGCTGGCACGCCGTCGCCTTTCGCCATCGTCAGACCGGACGCCGCCGCACCTTCACGCTCGACGAACTCGCCGTGCACACCATGGCAGAGCTTTAGGCGCAGCGCGCGTCGCTAGGGGCGCTCGTATTGGATGGATGCGATGCGTGCCATCACGCGCTCGCTCAAGCGCTGATAAAGCTCCCGGCCTTCGCCGACGAGATCGTCCTTGGTGAAGTACATCGGCTCACCCACCACCAGGGTGATCGGCGTGAACAGCTTTGGCTTGCCACCCCGTGGGAAGGCCTTGTGCGCGCCGAAGATGCGCATCGGCACGACCGGCGCGAGCGTCTTGGCGATGATGAGGCCGAGACCCGGCTGCGCGACCTGCAACTCGCCGTCGAGGGTGCGCGCCCCTTCCGGGAAGATGACCGTGGCGTGGCCAGCGCGCACGATCTTGATGACAGTCTTGATCGCACTCATGTCGGCGCGCTCCTGGTCCACGGGAATGACATTCACCTTCGGCATGATCGGCCCGAGGATGGGCCACTGGAGCAGCGTCTTGCGGGCGAGGTAGTAGAGCTCGCGGTGGCATGCAATACCGGCCAGCGGTGGATCGAGATAACTCTCATGATTCATCGCCAGGATCGCGCCACCCGTCTCGAGGATACGCTCGCGGTGCACGACCTTGAACGAGAAGAGCGTCTTCCCGATGATCTGCGCGGTGATGTAGCCGAAGCGATACCAGCCGCCCATGCTACAGCTCGCCGAGCGGCAGCCCCTTTTGCTTCAAGCGCCCGAAGATTTCGCCGACCACGCCCTCGACCGTGAGATTCGAGCTGTCGATCACGTGGGCATCCTCGGCGATCGTGAGCGGTGAAGTGCGGCGCGAGGAATCCACCTTGTCGCGCGCGGCGATGGAATCTTGCAGGCCCTGCCTGGCGCGCCGCTGGGCGCGGACTTCCGGCGAGGCATCCACGTAGAACTTATAGCGCGTCTCGGGGAAGACGGCGGAGCCGATGTCGCGGCCTTCCATGACGACGTCGTAGTCGAAGGCAAAGGCGCGCTGCTTCTGAGTGAGCAGGCGGCGGACGTCGGGGAGGGTGGCAATCGCGGAGACGTTCGAATTCACGGCCTCGGAAACGAGGTGATCCGCGGGATCGACGCCATCGAGCAGAATGGTCGATTCGCCATCGCGCACCCCACAGGTCACCTCAGTGTAATGCAGCAACTGCTGCACGCGCACGGCGTCGACGGGCGGCACGCCCTTCTCGATGGCGAGCCACGTCACCGCGCGATACATCGCGCCCGTGTTCACGTAGACGTAGTGCAGCTTGCGGGCGAGCACCCGCGCCACGCTGCTCTTTCCGGATGCGGCGGGGCCATCGATGGCGATGACGATGTGGGGATGCTCCTTGGCCACGGTCTCAGTTCGGAAGCGACGTAATGACGTGCGTTTGCTGCCCAGGCGGCTCTTTCAGAATCCGCTCCAACGCCTGATAAAAGCCGGGGTAGGAAGTGTTCACACAGTCCGTGTTGGTAATGACCGTCTCCCCTTCCGCAAACAGACCGGCGATGGCAAAGGCCATGGCGATGCGGTGATCGCCAAAGCTATCGAGCCGCGCGCCGTGCAGCGGGATGCCACCGGTAATAATCATGCCGTCTTCGGTCTCCTGTACCTGCGCGCCCATGGCGCGCAGATTGGTGGCGACCGCGGCGAGTCGGTCGGTCTCCTTGACGCGCAATTCGCCCGCATCCTTGATGGTGGTGATGCCCGACGCCAGTGCGGCGGCGACCGCCAGAATCGGCAACTCGTCGATGACGTTTGGGATTTCCTTGCCGGCGATTTCCGTGCCCTTGAGACGGGCGCCGCGCACTTCGATCACGCCCAGCGGTTCCGCCTCTTCAGTCTCGACGATCTCCCGCACCTGTGCGCCCATGCGCACCAGCACCGCCAGCACGCCGGTGCGCGTTTCGTTGAGGCCGACGTTCTTGACGAGCAAATGGGAGCGTGGTTGCGCGGCGGCGGCGACCAGCCAGAACGCGGCGCTGGAAATATCGCCCGGCACTTGGAAATCACGCGATTCCGGCGTGAGCCCGCCATGGAGCGATACGGTGAGATCGTTCTTCTGCGGGCGGATGAGGAAATACTCGAGCATGCGCTCAGTGTGATCTCGACTTTGCGTCGGCTCGGTCACACTGGTGCGGCCCTTGGCAAACATGCCGGCGAGCAGCACGGCGCTCTTCACCTGGGCGCTGGCCACGGGGCTCACGTATTCGATCGGCTGGAGGTTGCCTCCTTCGATGACCAGCGGCGGCCGGCCCTCCTTACCCTCGGCGGTGATCTTTGCCCCCATCTGCGTGAGCGGCTCGATCACGCGGCGCATCGGGCGCTTGGAGAGCGAGGCATCGCCGATCAAGCGGCTGCGAAACGGCTGCCCGGAGAGCAGGCCGGCCATGAGGCGCATGGTCGTACCGGAGTTGCCGCAGTCGATGTCCTGCTTGGGCGCGGTGAAGGTCCGCCGCTTGCCGTGAATGATGAGCGTCGTCTCATCCGCGTTCTCCACATTGATGCCGAGCGCGCGGACTGCCGCCACCGTGCAAAGGCAGTCTTCGCTGGCCAGAAAGCCGCGAATCACGCAGGTGCCATTGCTCATCGCCGCGAGCATCACGGCGCGGTGGGAGATGCTCTTGTCGCCGGGGACTTCGAGTTCGGTTTGGATGGTGGGGGCGCGGCGGATTTTCCAGTCAGGCATGCGAAGATTTGGGGAAGCGCAGCTGGTCGCGCTGCGTTTTGGCTTGGGTCAGAAAGGCGTTCATCGAGGCGTCGTGGTCGAGCAGTGTTGCGATTTCGCGCAGCTTTTCAATCATCGCTTCCACGGACGCGCGGACAGCAGTGTGATTGTTGCGCAGAATCTCTGTCCACATCTCCGGCGGGCCGCTGGCCACACGGGTGGTATCGCGGAAGCCGGGGCCGGCAAACTCGAAGGCGGCGGCGTTCTTTTCCGCCACGAGATTGACGAGCACCGCAGCCAGCAAATGCGGAAAGTGGCTGACCAAAGCGACGATTTCATCGTGCGCCGCCGGCGAGAGCTCCAGAACGCGCCCGCCGAGTGTCTGCCAGAAATTGTGAATTGTGACGACCGCCGCAGCGTCCGTCTGCGAGTCGGGGGTCACGATGCACGGGGCGCCGTCGAACAACCCCGCGCGGGCGGCCTCCAGACCGGCCTTCTCCGAACCCGCCATGGGATGGCTGCCCACAAAATGGGTTCGTTGGGCAAAAATCCCGCTCAGCGTTTCGACGACCGGCGCCTTGATGCTGCCCACATCGGTCACCACGGCCTCGGCCGGCAGCAGCGGGGCGATCTGCCGGGCGAGCGACGCCATCACACCGATGGGCACCGCGAGCACCACGATATCCGCCTCCTGCACAACGGCGGCCAGATCCGTCGAGGCCACCTCCGCGAGCGCGCGTTGCTCGAGTTCGGTAACCGCTTCCGCCCGACGCGCCCACACCGCCACGTGAAAGCCGCCGGCCCGTCGCGCCGCGAGCGCGATGGAGCCGCCGAGCAGTCCGGGACCGATGATGGCGAGTCGTGTCATGAGTGGAAAAAAGCCCGGCCCGCAGGCGCGGAGCCGGCGGGCCGGGCTGAAGATTTTACGAAAAGAGCCGCGCGCTAGGGGACAAGGAAGCTCTTGCCCGAATACGGGTCTTTCACCTCCGTGCCCGGCGGGAAGCCGCGCACATCGATGTAGCCCTTGTATTGATCGTAGGGGCTGAAAACAAACCCCGGCTTGCCGGGGACCGGCTTGGCGTAAGGAATTTCGCCTTTGGCCGGGGGCGTCTCGGGCACGGCCGGCGCCTGCGGCTTATCCGGCGCAGGCTTGACGTCCGCCGGCGGCTTGTCGGGCTGGTTCTCGTCAGGCGCCGCGTTATTGGCGATATCCGTCGTGCTCGACGGCGGATGAAAGCCGGACTTGGGGTGCTTCTTGGGTTGATCGTCGACGCAAGCGCTGAAAATGGCCATGGTCAGCGCGAGAGCTGCCGGAACGGTGATTCGCTTCATAAAGGTGATGTGGCTATTAACGAAGCGCGGCGAGTGT
>NZ_JBDUCX010000181.1:0-13861 GCF_040003245.1 Chthoniobacter sp. | reverse complement strand
GCTTACCCTGCCGGGACACGACGAAGACTCGATCGACTCTCTCCAGCAGATCGCGCTCGCCTCGGAACGCGCCGCCGACCTCACCCGCCAGTTGCTGGCTTTCAGCCGCCGGCAGGTCATGCGCCCTCGCGTGCTGTCGCTCAATACGCTCATCCGCGACCTCACCACCATGCTGCGCCGCCTCATCGGCGAGCAACTGGAGCTGTCTTGCGAGATGGCGGAGAATTTGCCGCCCATCTGGGCCGATCAAACCGGACTCGAGCAGGTGATCATGAACCTGACGCTCAATGCGCGCGACGCGATGCCTCGGGGAGGCCGCATCACGATCACCACCTCCCCCGTCAGCGTGACCATCGCGGATACCGAAAAGAACCCCGAGGCGCGCGCGGGTGACTTCACTTTGCTCAGCGTGTCGGACACCGGCACGGGCATGGACGCCGCCACGCGCAGCCGCATCTTCGAGCCTTTCTTCACCACCAAGGAAACACACAAGGGCACCGGCATGGGCCTGGCCACGGTCTACGGCATCACCAAGCAGCATGAAGGCTGGATCGAAGTCGCCACCGAGGTCGGCAAGGGCTCGCAATTCCGCGTGTTCTTTCCGGTCACCGACCGCGCGGCCGAGCCTCTACCGGTCGACACCCACAGTGCCACCCCGGCGAACTCCGAGTCGACCATCCTCATCGTCGAGGACGACGAAGCGGTGCGCAGCCTGGTGCGTGAAGTCCTCGACCACAGCGGCTACCGGGTCTTCGAAGCGGAACATGGCGAGGCTGCGCTCGAAATCTGGAAGGAACACTCGCAAGAGATCGATCTCCTACTCACCGACATGGTCATGCCCGGCAGCGTCAATGGACTGGAACTCTCGCTGCGCCTGCTGGCGGACCAACCGGACCTCAAGGTCATTTACACCAGCGGCTACAGCGCGGAACTCTTCGGCAGCGACGTGCGCCTGGAAGATGGCCGAAACTATCTGCCCAAGCCGTATCTCTCCGCAAAACTGACCACGATCCTGCACCGTGCGCTGCACCCCGAGGAAGAGGAGACGGTCTCGGCCGAGGTCTGAACGCCATCAACGCGCTTCGCCCGCGTTGCTACCCCAGCCGCCGCATCAGTTCCTCAAAGCTCTTCGCCTCGCGAATCGCCGTGTTGATCTGATCGAGTCCGGCATCATGCGCGGGATGGGCCAGCTCGACGGTCCGTTTCAGTTGGCCCGACGCCAGGACGATCTCGTCCCATTGGATCGACTCGATCTCCCGGTTGAACCGGGCCACGGCGCGTCCCCGGAAAAAGGCGCGGGTCGTCTCCGGGGGCTGAAAGATCGCCCGCCGGATTTCATCCTCGGAGACCAGACGCCGCATCTGCCCCTCGCGCATGAGCTCGTAATACAGCCCGTGCTCCAGCGAGACATTGTGATACTCGAGGTCGATCGATTGCAGCCACGGATCGCTCCACTTCAGGCCTTCGCTTTCTTGAAACGTCGTCAGCAGGAACTTCTTCGCCACCCAGTCTACCCGGTCGCGGCAGCGCCAGTAATCGGTGGCGAGGTCGTCGAGGACCGACTCCCATTCCGCGAGCAACCAGCTCGTCTCCTCATCGTCGTCGCCATGTTTGCGCGCCGCGGCGAGATACAGCCGCTGCACGTCGATGGCGGAAATCGTTCGCCCATCCCGCAACTCAATCAACCATTGCAGCGATTGATCGCGACTCAACAGCTTGGTCGCCTCGATCGGATTGGCCAGCTCGAGTTTCGGGGCGTGCCCTTGCTCGATCAAGTCCAGCACCAGCGCGGTCGTGCCGATCTTCAACGCCGTCGCGTAGTGGCTCATGTTGGCGTCGCCGACGATCACGTGGAAGCGGCGGTACTTCTCCGCGTCGGCATGCGGCTCATCCCGTGTGTTCACCAGAGGCCGGCGATTCATCGTGTCGATCGAGCAAAGGACGCTGAAGAAATCCGAGCGCTGGGCGATCTGGTAGACGTCCGGTTGCCCGGCCGCATCCTCACCCTCCACCCCCATCTTGCCCGCGCCGGCAAAGATCTGCCGGGTCACGAGGAAAGGCACCACATCGCGCACCAGCCACTCCCACGGCACATCGCGGCGCATCAGGTAGTTGTCGTGGCAGCCGTAGCTATGGCCGACGAAATCGGTGTTGTTCTTGTAGAGCCGCGCCTCGCAGCCCTCCGGCAGATGCGAGTTTCGCCGCCGGGCGCATTCCGCAAGGATGCGCTCGCCAGCCTGGTCCTGCGCGACGAGCTCCCGCAGCGTCGTGCATTCCGGCGTCGAGTATTCCGGGTGCGCGTGGTCGTTGTAGAAGCGCGCGCCGTTGCTTAGGACAAGGTCGCTCTTGATCTCCTGGAAGCTCAGCGGGCGGTTCTTATCGAGCTCGAAATAAGCGGCCTCGTCGGTGTCCTGGAGCAGTTCCTCCGCGCGAAAACCCCGCGCGTCGTTGTGCGGATCCTCGAGTTCGTAGTCCCATTTCATCGACGCACCGTGCTCGGTGTAGCTGCGCACGATCTCGATGGATTCGCGCACCACATCCAGGTCGGCCACGCCGTCGACAGTGATCCCGTATTCCGTTTCGAGGCCGAAGACGCGTTTCATGTGCAGCAATGTCCCGCAGCCCATGCGTCCCTGCAAGTGGCAGCCGCTATTTCGTCAGTCCCAGCCGGTCAAAAATCGGCTGGAGTGCGGTCGTCCACTTCGCGTAACCGCTGGCATTGGGGTGGAGCATGTCGGGGAATTCCTCCTTCTTGCACGAGCCGTTGCCATCGTCAAAGAGCGCCCATGTATCGCAGAAGCAGACCTGCGCGTCGTTCTTGAAGGCCTCCTCGTAGAGGGCATTCAACCGGCGGATCTTGTCCGGAAACAAATCGGGCTTCGGACCGCGTGGCATCACCTTGTTGATCACCACCGGCATCTTCGGATCGGCCGCGTGCAAGGCGCTGACGATCGCTTTCAAATTCTCCACCACGACTTCCGGTTCGCCGCCTTGATCGAGATCATTCGTGCCGATGAGGATGGACACCGCCTTCGGATGCAAGTCGAGCACGTCGCCCTGCAAACGCGCGCGCAACCCTCGCGTCGTATCGCCGCTGATGCCGCGATTGGACACTTTGAGATTGGGAAAATCCTTGGCCAGCGAACCCCAGCCCTGCGTGATCGAGTCGCCGAAAAACACCACGGAATTGGCCTCGGTCGTTTTCATCGTGGACCACTGCTCGCGCCGTCCCTTCCACAGCGTGCGAAACCAGAGGCCCGACTGCATCGGCCCCGCGCCGGGGCAGAGATTCGACGGCGGCTGCGAAAACGGGCCGGCCACCTTGTCCCAAGCCACGACCGCGCCGCGCCTCTGCGCGAACATCCACGGGAGCAACTCCGGTTCGCCATAAGCGATATTCCACGAATCGTGCTTCACGTAGGGATACTCGCTGTAGAGCGGCTTGCCGCCGGCGGCTTCGAGCGCCGCGATCATCTCGCGCGTGCGCACCACGGGCACGGTCGGGTCGAGCACGCCGTGAAAGGCCCACACCGCCACCCCTTTCGCCGGGGCGATCCGCGAAGCATCACCGCCACCGCAGATCGGTGCCGCGGCCGCCCACCGCTGCGGCTGGCGTGTGAGCAAATCCCACGTCCCATAACCGCCCATCGACAGCCCGGTGACATAGAGCCGGTCCTGATCCACGGGAAATTCCTTGAGCAATCCATCGAGCGCACCGAGCACGAGCTTCATCGGCGCAGTCGGCTCCTCTTCGAAGGCATTCGGCCCCGTCCAGCCTTTCACCGCCGACCACGTCTGATCCGGCGGACACTGTGGCGCGACGACGAAGCACGGATACTTGTCGCGCACCTCCGGTTTCAGGAACAACGGCGCGCCGTACTTGAGTTGCACCGCATTGTCCGTCCCCCGCTCCCCCGCCCCGTGCAGCACGAGCACCAGCGGATACTTCTTCGCCGCATCGTAGTCCTTCGGCTTGAGCAGCCGGAAGCCCAGCAGTGTCCCATCCGCCCCGGCAAACGTCCGGGCCTCGTATTCATCGGCGCGCAGCGGTGCGCTGATGACGAAAGCGAGAACAGCGAAGAAAAGCAGCGGGAGGATTTTCATGAGAGTGGGGATGATTGCGGAAAGCCTTGATCGAAGACCAGCGTGATTGCGTTCCTGTTTATTTCGCCGCTGGCATCGTGACCTTTCCGCCGGACAAGGCTTTCACCTTCTCCAAGCCGGTGACTTCTAAATTCCAGAACGCAGAACCCGCAGCCTCGACGTAAAGTTTGCCAGCGCGCGTTTGAGCGATGCTGCCGCAGGATGGCGCTGCGGCATGGGTCATATCCGCGCCCGGCGCGGGAAACTCGGGCCACATTACCTTTTGCGCGTCGTGTTCAAAGAGCTGCGCGAGGTTGAATCCGTCCTCAGTCAAAATATTCCACCCGTTCCCCTCGGACGCCACGACCCACGCATTCTTGATTGGCAATGGCAGGAGGGCGCTTCCGATAACGACAGGCAACTTCTTCGGTTCGGGTTCAAATGAGAAGGCCCACCGTAGCTTTTCCTGGCCGCCGACCTCGCGACACCATATTTGGAGAGGAAAACCGGGGTTCTGGCACAGCGCGAGCCGAACATCCGGACTCACTTGCCTGCTCCAATCTGGGAGCCGATGCGAACGGCTCAGATCATACCGGGGAGCCCCTGGCGAAATCCAACCTTCCACACCATAGAAACCTGAATTTTCGGGGTGGTCTCCAGCCTCGCTCACGCATTGCAGCGCCAATCCCGGGGTCGCAGATATGAACAAAAACGAGGGGGATCTCGGTTCGCCGGGCTGAATCTGGCCCTCCGCCCAGACGGCTATCTTCGTCGCATCGGGCCCTTGCTTTTCGGATCCCGAATCATCCGTCCCGTAAACTCGGGTGCGAAGCTTGTAGTCCCCGTCCCCCACTCGTTCGAAAATGTCGATGGGATGCGTTTCGCTTTGAGTGACCAAATAAGCATGGCCGTTTTTTCCCACACCATACTGCGCCTTGTAGACTGGCTCACGCGTGACGACACCCAGACACTTCGCGACACCCGTCTTGCGATCGATGCGCCATTCGCAGCCTTGGGCAAACATCACGTCCGGATCGAGCGGATTGATCGCGGCACCCGGTGATCCACTCTCCGCTGGGCCGAAGAATTCGCGCACCAGCTTGCCTTCCTTTCCAGTAGTGTCCCACACGCTGAAACGTTTGGGAGTGGCATCCGCTTCCGCCACCCAGAGCCGGCCGTCAGCGGCGAGCGCTAGGCCACGAATCGCGTGAAATGCATCCGCTTTCCACGGGCCCAGCAATGGACGTCCGCCTTCCAATCCAGCGACCCACGTGGGATTTTCCGTGTCGAGCAGCGGACGGGCTTGCACCTGGTGGTGGGGCGCTCCGAAACCAACGAAAGCCGTGCGCGGGTGGAATTTCGCCCCATCGCCAATCACGGTGAGGGCGGTAATCGTCTCTTCACGCTCGGTTCGCGCCATGTCGCTGGTGATGACCCAGAACGGATCGTGCGCAAAAAGGATCCGCCCGAGCACACCGCCACCGAGCGAGATGACCGCGAAGTCCGCATCCGAGAGTTTGCCGGGCGCATCGGGGAGTTCCGTCTTCGTCGGCGCGACGTCGATCATTCCCGGCGGCGCGCCCACCACCGTTTGCAAGTAGGCGCCGGACTTCGCATCGAGGATCGTGAGAAACTGCGAGCTCGTGAAGCTGAGATAAATGTGGCCGTGGCGCACCGCCATCGCATCCGCCACATCCGGCTTCGTCTTTCCATCCGCCGGCCAGAGAGAAGAAATCTTCAGATCGATCGCCCCGTTCGGCCAAGGGACGGGCGCGCCGTCGTTGACGTTCAGTCGATAGATCGAGCCGCCTTCCGCTCCCTCGTGCTCCAGGCCGCCCAGCACGTAGACGAGGCCGTCATCCACGGCCAGCGCCTTGCAGCCGGAAGCGCCCTCGCTGCGGCGATGGCCCCATTGCACATGCCCGTCGAGATCGCAGGCCAGCACCGACTTGCCATTTTCCGCCAGCGACCAGCCGAGATAGACTTTCTGGTCATCGGCGGCCACCGCACTGGGCACCCCGCGATCACCTCCCCACCCGCCTTTACCATCCGGCGTCACCCATGGCGTCCCTCCACCGCTACCCACCCAGCCGCGCAGCTTCAGGCCGATGCCTTCGTGAAAGAGGCCCTTCCACGTGTAGTCGCCGGGCTCGGCCGTCTTGCCGTCGTCGGTGAGCCCGTCCCAGACCAGCTTGTGCGCGCCTTTCGGATACGATTTTCCCGGTTCCAGCCGCCGCACGAGCGTGCCATCGGCCCGATAGATATTCAGGAGCACGGTGCCCGCACGGGCCGTGCTGAATTTAATCTCCAAGGCGCCGGGCGTCGGCGCCGGCAGGGGCGCGGCGGCGTGAGCAATGACAGACCAGGCCGCCAGGCACAGGCCAGCCAGACGACTCACTTGAGCTGGGTAGAAGTTAAAAAATGTCACCTTAAATTACCTTAAATGGCCTTAATTTACCTTGAGTCACCTTTAGCGGGGCTTGAATTGCAGGGGAAGCCCATCGTGAATTCAAAGAGTGGACGCCCGTAAAAGAATTTGAGGCACGATTAGACACGATCAAGCACGACTCGCCACGATCCTCTCTGTAAACGGCACCCCGATTCCGCGAGGTGACATGGCAAAAGAACCCATCCCTCCATGCGCTTTCGCGCATCGAGTCGGCAACTGAACTATCGGTCTGGGTATTATCTTCCATGCGTCACGGCCGTCCCCGGAGAAGCATTCCGTCAGCCCATCGGACCCCTCCTTTCACGCCACTCCACCAGCTTCACGCGCAGCCAAGCACATTTATGTCAGTTTGTCAAGAACTTTCGAGCTTTCCCTGGGTTTTCAGGGACGGCATCCTTTCCTTTCCCCTCTGCCCCAATGAAACCCCTCCCCACCCTCCTCTCTTTCTTCTGTCTCCTCGCCGGCGTGACGCTGGCGGCAGACAAGCCAAACTTCATCGTCATCAATATCGATGACATGGGCTACGCGGACATTGCGCCTTTTGGCTCGAAGCTCAACCGCACGCCGAATCTCGATCGCATGGCCAAGGAGGGACGCAAGCTGACCTGCTTCTACGCCGCGCCGGTTTGCTCGCCTTCGCGCTCGGCGCTGATGACCGGCTGCTATCCGAAGCGCGTCCTGCCGATCCCGGGCGTGCTTTTCCCGGGTGCCGCCGTGGGGCTCAATCCCGCCGAGCACACCGTCGCTGAACTGCTCAAGAAGGCCGGCTACGCCACGGCGTGCATCGGGAAGTGGCACCTCGGCGATCAACCCGAATTCCTGCCCCCGCGCCGCGGTTTCGATTACTACCTCGGCCTGCCCTACTCGAACGACATGGGGCCCGGTGAGGACGGCTCGAAGAGCAGCCTCGGTGATCCCCTGCCCAAGCCCAAGGCGGCCAATACGCCTGCGGCGGCGGCGGTCGTGGCCGAGACGGGAATCACCGGTCACCAGCCGCCGCTGCCGCTGGTGGAAAATGAGACGGTCATCGCCCGGGTGCGACCGGACGAACAGCAGGGTCTCGTGGGGCGCTACACGACGGCGGCGGTGAAATTCATCAAGGCCAACCAGGACAAGCCATTCTTCCTCTACCTGCCGCACAACGCGGTGCATTTCCCGATCTATCCCGGCAAAGAATGGGCGGGCAAATCCCCGAACGGCTACTACAGCGACTGGGTCGAACAAGTCGACTGGAGCGTGGGCCAGGTACTCGACACGCTGCGAGAGCTCAAGCTCGACTCACGCACCATGGTCATCTTCACCTCCGACAATGGCGGCACACCGCGCGCGGTGAATGCCCCGCTGCGCGGTTTCAAGACGACCACCTGGGAGGGCGGCATGCGCGAGCCCACCATCGCGTGGTGGCCTGGGAAAATTCCCGCCGCTACTTCGACCGACGCGATCACGGGCATGTTTGATGTGTTGCCGACCTTGGTGAAACTGGGCGGGGGCACTGTGCCGGCGGACCACAAGATCGACGGGGGCGACATCTGGCCGCTGCTCGCCGGCGAGGCCGGCGCGAAATCGCCGCACGACGTTTTCTATTACTTCAATGGATTCCGGCTCGAAGGCGTGCGCTCCGGCCCATGGAAGCTGCGCTTCGCCACCGCTGGGATGGCGGAAGGAAAGGGCCCGGGAAAGAAACCGGACCCCGCGACTCAAGACCAGCTCTACAATCTCGAGACCGACATCGGCGAAACGACCAATGTGGCCGACGCGAATGCCGAGGTGGTGGCCCGCCTGCGCACGCTCGCCGAGGCGATGAAAGACGACCTCGGCGTCACCGGCACGGGCCCCGGCGTGCGCCCGCTCGGGCACGTCGAGCATCCGCAGCCACTCATCGGCGCCGACGGCACGATCCGCCCGGAGTTCGCGCCGAAGTAATCAGCGGCGTTGCATCTGGCCGATCTTGCGCGCCGCAGGCTCCGGCTTCAACGCCACGCCGATGAAAAGCGATCGGCTGTCGAAGGCGACACCCGTCCAGCCCTGCGTAATCAACTCGCCCCGGCGATTCTCGGGAACATCGAGGCGCATGATGCTTCCGGTCAAGGCATCGATCAAGATGGGCGCGCCCCCGAGAAACAGGTTCCCCTCGATGTTGCCATTGGTCTTTCGTTCCAATTGCAGTTCATAGGGCCGAAATCCCGGCATTTCGATCCGGATCCGCGGCCTTCTCCAACGGCTGACGACGATCACCGTGGGCGTCTGGCCAACGGCTTTCCCGTTCAAGAACACCGTCGCGCCCGCCGGATCGCTGGCGAATTGCAGCCTCTGCCCCGGCCCGTCAATCATCGTGGCGCAGCCGGGAAAAATCACCTGGCTCAAAGGCAGCGTCAGCGCCGCGAGGAGCAGCGGGAGCAGGCGCGCCGGGAAGTTCATGACGATGTCACTGATTTACCATCCCGGCGCCCTTGGTGAGGGTCTTGACCCGGCAGATGAACATGTTGGCGCAGATGTAGAGGGTCGAACCGTCGTCGCCCCACGCGCAATTGCCCGTCTGCTGGCTGGTGATGATGCTGCCGAGATGCTTGCCCGCAGGTGAGACCACGAGCACGCCGCCCGCGCCGGTGATCCAGGCGTTGCCGTGCACGTCCACCTTCATGCCGTCGGGCAGACCGACGCGCCGGTCGTTGACAAGCGGGCCGGCATCGAAGAACAGCCGCCGGTTGGCGACGGTGCCGTCGGGTTGCACGTCATAGGCCCAGATCTTCGGCGCCTGCGGATCACTCACGGCGATGTAGAGGATCTTCTCGTCGGGCGAAAGCGCCAGGCCATTGGGGAAGGTCAGGTCCTTGATCACCGCCGTCGTTTCGCCGGAAGGCTTCACCAGGAAGACGCCGTTGAACTTCAGTTCCTTGAGCGGGGAATCGTTCAAGTTGTCCAGCCCGTAGGGCGGATCGGTGAAATAGAAGTTCCCGTTGCGCGCAAAGATGACGTCGTTCGGGCTGCTGAAACGCTGGCCCTCATAACCGTTGGTCAGCGGCACCTGCCGGCCATCCGCCTCCAGCCGCGCCACCCGTCGAGGGCCTTGCTGGCAGAGGATGAGGTTGCCCTTGGCATCGAGAGTCAATCCGTTCGACCCGGGATTCGTGACGATCGGCGTGGCCTCCATGCCGCCGCTGGGCTTTAGAAAGATCTTCGCCGCCTTGTCGCCCGGCTGCCAGCGGTAAAGCTTGTTCGCCGGCACGTCGGAGAAATACAACGCGCCATCCTTCCACACCGGCCCCTCGGACCATTGGAAACCCTCGGCGAGCTTTTCGATTTTGGCATCCGGCGCGACTAATTGATCGAAGGCCGGATCGAGGCGTTCGATTTTCAGGGCGGGATCCTGCGCGAGCACGATGGCCGGCGCGAAAAGCAGCGGGAGGAAGCGTTTCATCGGCGGCATCATTGGCCGCCTCCCCTGGCGGATGTCAAACGTGTAAGAAGGACGGCGAATAACCACCAAGGCACGAAGGATGGTCGAGTTATGCAACCCACGGCACTCCTTCCTCCCCTTTGTGTCTTCGTGTCTTCGTGGTAGAGATCCCGATTCTTACGCGAGGATGCCTTTCACGATCTGCCCTTCGTTGCTCGGGCCGATGAGGCGATTGTTCAGGCCCTGGTAGCGGTAGCTGAACTTGTAGGGATCGAAGCCGAAGAGATGCATGATGGTGGCCTGGAGATCGCGCACGGTGACTTTGTCCTGGCTGACGAAATAGCCGAGTTCATCGGTCGCGCCGAAGTTCAGGCCTTTCCTGAGGCCGCCGCCCGCCATCCAGAGCGTGAACGAATGCGGATGATGGTCGCGGCCGAGGAAGGTCGAGCCACCGCGCGCTTCATTCATCGGCGTGCGGCCAAATTCGCCGCCCCAGATGACCAGCGTGGAATCGAGCAACCCGCGCTGCTTCAAATCCTGCACGAGCGCGGCGCTGGCCTGGTCGACCTGCTTGCACTTGTTCGGCAAGCCGCCGAGCAGATCGTTGTCCTTGCCGGTGCCGTGCATGTCCCAGCCCCAGTCGAAAAGTTGCACATAGCGCACCCCCTGCTCCACCAGGCGGCGCGCGAGCAGGCAGTTATTGGCGAAGGACGCCTCGCCCGGCTTGGCGCCATACATCTCGATCGTCTCCGGCGTTTCCTTGGCGATGTTCATCACCTCCGGCACCGCCATCTGCATGCGGAAGGCGAGTTCGTACTGGGCGATCCGTGTGACCGTCTCCGGGTCGCCGAATTGCTTTTCCTCCGCCTCGTTCAAGGTCTTGAGGGCGTCGAGGGAATCCCGGCGCGTCGCGCGCGTCATGCCGTCAGGATTGTTGGCGTAAAGGATCGGCTCCCCCGCGGCGCGGCATTGCACGCCTTGATAGACGCTCGGCAAAAAGCCCGAGCCCCACGTGGCCTTGCCGCCGGTCGGGTCGGTGCCCCCGCTGAGCAGCACCACGAAACCGGGCAAATCCTGGTTCTCCGAGCCAAGGCCGTAGGTGGCCCACGCGCCCATGCTCGCGGACCCGGCGAACATATTGCCCGTATGAAGAAACAGCTCCGCGGGCGCGTGGTTGAACTGCGTCGTATTCATCGAGCGGATGATCACCGTGTCGTCGACGATCTTTTGGAAATGCGGCAAATGCTCGCTCACCCAGGCACCGCTCTGGCCATATTGCGCGAACTTCGCCTGCGTCCCGAGCAGCTTCGGCGTGCCCTTTATGAAGGCGAAAGATTGCCCCTTCAAAAACTGCTCGGGGCAATCCTGCATGTGGTGCTTCACGAGCTCCGGCTTCCAGTCGAAGAGATCGTGCTGTGGCGGCGCACCACTCATCGAGAGATAGATCACCGATTTGATCTTCGACGGCAGCGGCGGCGTCTTGGGCAGCAGCGGGTTGACCGACTGGCTGGCCGCGAACCCGGATGGTATCAGGTGTTGCAGCGCCATGGCGCCGAGGCCGAGCTTGCCGCTGCGGGTGAGAAATTCGCGCCGGGTCTGCGCACGAGCGTGTTCGAGTCGAAGGTTCATGGCATCAGTTCTTGGTGAGAGTGGCGTCGAGATTCAGGAGCACGTTGGCGACGACCGTGTAGGCGGCCGCTTCCGGCGCAGCGCAGTTCTCCGGCAGCGGGCCGAGCGGCTGCGTGGCCAGCTTGAGGGCGCCGTCCTGGTCGGCTTGATAGGTGGCCAGTTCCTTTTCGTAGAGGTCGACCAGTGTCTTAACCTGCCCCTCCGAAGGCGGGTGGCCGAGGCACAGCCGCAGACCGAAGGTCACGCGCGCGGCTGGGTCGTTTCCACCCTCGTGCATGAGGCGTCGGGCGAGCGCCTGCGCGCATTCGACAAAGACGGGATCGTTCATCGTCACCAAGGCTTGCAGCGGCGTGTTCGAGGGGATGCGACGCAGGGTGCAGGACTCGCGGCTGGGCGCGTCAAACGTCGTCATGTTGGGCGGCGGCATCGTGCGGCGCCAGAAGGTGTAGAGCCCGCGACGGTAGCGGTCCTCACCCTTGGAAGTCGGGTAGGCATTCTGGCCACCGTTGAAGGCGACTTTCCACAGCCCATCCGGCTGCGGCGGATAGACGCTCGGTCCCCCCACCTTGTGACTGAGCAGGCCGCTCACCGCGAGCGCCTGGTCGCGCACGCCTTCGGCCTCGAGCCGGCGGCGCGGGGCATGCGAAAGCAACCGATTGCGCGCATCCTTTTCCAGTACGACCGGCGTCACTTTCGACGATTGCCGGTAGGTCGCGCTGGTCACCATGAGACGCAGCAGCGCTTTCATGTCCCAAGCAAATCCGGGCTGCGCGGGGTCGTCGGACTTGGGCGACATGAACGTGACCGCGAGCCAGTCGAGCAGGTCGGGATGGCTGGGCAGTGAACCCTGCGAGCCGAAATCCTCTTCCGTCTCGACGATGCCGATGCCGAAGAGTTGCGACCAAAAGCGATTGACGGCGACGCGCGCGGTCAGCGGGTTCTCCGGGTTCATGAGCCAGCGCGCGGCGGTGAGGCGATCCATCTTCGCATCCGCCGGTACATAGGAGGCGAATTGCGCCAGCAGGCCGGGCTCAACTTTGTCGCCGGGCACGAGGTAGTTGCCCTTGTTCAAGATGTGCGTCTCGCGCCGCTTGTCGGCCGCCAGGTCGCGCATGATCGGCAGGGTCAGCGGCTTGATCGCGGCGAGCTCCGCACGTTTGGCTTCGAGCTGTTTGCCGAGGCCGGCGTAGGTCTTCGACAGCGGGCGGAAGTAATTCATCAGCTCCGCCTGTTGCGGCGCGCTCCGCGTCCCGGCGGCGATGGCGAGAATCTCCCGGATGCGGTTTGGCAATTCGCGCACCGGTTGCGCCTGGGTGGTCGCCGAGAGACGGAAGCGCCCGAGTGTATGGTGCTGCCCGTAGCGCTGATCGAGGGTGATCTTCAGCACTGCATCTTTCACCTCCACCGGCTTCTCCGTTTGGAAAACCGCCGCGTGGGCTTGGCCGATCTGCGGGAGAAATGCCCAGCCGCCTTTCTCATGGCCCTCGAGCGCCTTGCCCACGGGCCATCCATCCTGGCTGAAATCCGCGGTCGGCTCACGTAGCGCGATCCCCTGCCCCTCCGCCGGATTCAGAGACACGCTCGGACTCGGCGCCGTCACGATCGCCTGCTCCCACACGGGCTTGTGCGCTTCGTCGAGAATGCTCACGCGGAAATCCGCCAGCCGGCTGCCGAGATTGCTGTCCGTGCGATTCCACACCGCAAGACGCTCGATATCGGTCACGCTGCCCAGGTCCACTTCCCACCACGGATCTTTTTCCGTGTTGGTATGGGAAACCGACTGTCCTTTGTAGAAGTCGCCTTCCGTCTTGCCGTCGACCGCGCGCTTCGCGTCCCCACTATAGGCCGTGCTCGATTGGGTGGCCGTGCCTTTCAGCGCCACGTTTTGGCCATTGCTGAAAACCTCGACCTCAGCCAGCGCCAGCAGCTTTTTCATGCCGGGCACGGTGACTCGCACATAGCGTCCGCGAGGCGGTTTCAAGTCGGCGGGAACGAGCGCCGCGCGGAACTGGGTGAGGACCCCGTTGCCATTATCGGCCCGCCCCGGGCCGTGGGCCGGCAAGGAATCATCGGGCAGAGCTTCCAAGCGAAAAGCGGTGATGCCGTGCAGATCCGTCCGCACGTTGATGGTGTAGGTGTCCGTCTCCGCGACTTCGCCGTGAACGAGGGTCGAGCCGTCCGGCAGTTTCATGAAATCGGCCGGGCTGGTGGCCTTGATCGTTTCCGGGGCAAGCGGCTGCCAGGTAATCGGTTTTCCGACCTCTTTCTCCCAAGCCACTTCCTCGGTCTCCAACTCCGTCGAA
>NZ_JBDUCX010000020.1:0-41457 GCF_040003245.1 Chthoniobacter sp. | reverse complement strand
CGAAGTCCTCCGCCAGATCGGCGTCCCGGACCTGCCCCCGCGTCCGGTGAAAGTCCCCCGGGCCAAACGCCCCCGGAAGCCGACGCCCCCGGCCGAGCAGACGCCGACCGAAACCGCCACGGAGGAAACGCCCGAACCAATCAGCGAAGAGCAACAGGAGGCCGTGAGCGCGCCGGAAAACTCCGAAGAATCCGGCGGGTCCGTCGGCGGCGCATGAAGGTAACTCAAGCCAAATCAAGGTAAATCAAGCCTTCTCAAGCCTCGAAATTTTCTCACGGGAGTATTTTCCCGCGCGGCTCGAGCGATCACTATCAGTCATGCCTCTCCCCGATCGCTCCTCCGCACTTCGTCTGGGACTGCTGCTCGCGTTGCTGTTGCTGGGGATAACCGTCCACGGCGTCCGTGGCGAAACACCGGCCGTCCCGGCGGACGACAGCGCGCTCTCAAAAGCCTTCGTCGAGCAGGCGCAGATCGTGAGCAAACCCGCGACCGAGCAGTACGCGCATCAATCCTCGCTGCGCATCGTGAAGGGCATCGGTTACGCGGTTTATCAGTGCAACGAAACGACACCCGAGGAGAACAAGAGCGGGCAGATTGCGCGCCTCGCCATCTTCGAGATCGCAAATCCCACCGCGACAGCGAGGTGGGTGGATATCTCCGCGGCGGGTGATACGTCGAACGGGCTGACCATCGGCGGGAAGTTCGTCTCCGCGCCGATGCTCCATCGCCTCGACGACGACACGCTGCGTATCTTTTTCACCTCGCGTTTTGCCGCCGATCCGGGACCCGCTTTCCGCGTTTTTTTCAAAGACTATACCATCTCCACCGGCGCGCTCTCCGGCCTGCATGCGGCGCGCTGCACCATCGCCAAGCAACCGGAAGTCATGCTCGATCTCACTCCGGATGCCATCCAGCGGCATCTCGATTTCCTCTTCGGGGCTGGCGTGGGGGCGCAGTTCTCGAGCGGCCTCAGCACCGCGGGCGATTTCCTGCCGTTCGACGGCCAACTCTACAGCACCATCCAGATCAAGAATTCGCAGGATGGCCGCACCCGGCTCCTGACGAATGTGCTCATGCGCAGTGCCGACCAGGGTGCGACGTGGGAGTTGCTCGGCGCGCCCGATCCGCGACTTCTGCCCAGCGCGTTCCAGATCCTGGCCGAGCCGGCGCTCACGCAGGACTCGAACCACATCTACCTCCACCTCCGCTCCAATGTGGACACGACCGGCTATGTGCTCAGCAAGGCGGCCAAATCCGATCTCTATCATTTCGATGCCCCCGTCACGAAATGGACTTTCGGCATCGGCCGCCCCGCGATCTGCGATTGCGGTGCACCACTCGGGCTCGTGGCCATGTTCACCGCTCCCACGGTGCACATGTTCCCTTACACCGTGACCCGCAACAAGTGCGACGTCGTGCGGATCGATCCCACTTGCACCACTTACACCCGCGCCTTTTCCATCATCGACCCAAACGCGGTGAACACTCCGTTCCTGCAACTCTACAAGGGAGAGATCTACGTCACCTACACCACCGGCCGCCGGCGCTTAATCCCCAAGTTTGGCACTTCCGAGATCGTCTTCAGCAAGCTGCCGCGGGCGGCGCTGGCCCAGCCGCAGTAAGAACCACTGGCATCGTCACACTTCATCGCTACCGTTTTCGCCTCATGTCCCAGTCCCCTGCCACGCCCTCACCGCAACTGTATTTCGACACGATCAACGCTTTTCAAAAAACCGCCGCACTCAAGGCGGCGATTGATCTCGGCCTCTTCAGCGCCATCGGCAGCCGCCCCTCCACCTCGGCGGAAATCGCCACCCGCTGCGAGTGCCCGGAGCGCGGCATTCGCATTCTCTGCGACTACCTCACGATTCTCGGTTTTCTGGCCAAGGATGGCTCGCATTACGCGCTGACTCAGGACTCGAGCCTCTTCCTCGATCGTCACTCGCCCGCGTATCTAGGCCGATCCGCCGATTTCCTTCTCGCGCCCCAGCTCGTCGAGGCCTTTCACGATCTCGCTCCGACCATTCGCCGCGGCGCTCCCGCCCTCACGTCGACGACGCCCGACCATCCCATGTGGCTCGATTTCGCCCGCACCATGGGACCGATGATGGTCGGCCCGGCGCGCGGCATTGCCGAACTCGTGCCTCTCGATGCCCACCGCAAGACCAAGGTCCTCGATATCTCCGCCAGCCACGGCGCCTACGGTCTCGCCTTCGCGCAGAAGAATCCGCGCGCCCATCTCGTCGCCCTGGATTGGGAACCGGTGCTGGCCATCACCGAGGAAAATGCCCGCGCCGTCGGGATCGCGGAACGGTTCAGCAAGATCGCCGGCGACGCCTTCGCCGTCGACCTGGGTCACGACTACGATGTCGTGCTCGTCCCGAATTTCCTGCACCATTTCAATCCCGCCGACTGCACGCGTTTTCTCCGCCGCGTGCAGGCTGCGCTCCGTCCGGGGGGACGCGTGGTGATCGTGGATTTCGTGCCGAATGAAGATCGCGTGTCCCCGCCAGCCTCCGCGGGCTTCGGCCTCGTGATGCTCAGCAGCACGGCCGAGGGAGACGTTTACACTTTCGCCGAGTACAGCGCGATGCTGAAGGACGCAGGCTTCCAGGGCTTCGCCTTTCGTCCTCTCCTGCCGACCGCCGCGAGTGCCGTCATCGCAACGAAGTAACATTACCTTATGTTTCCCTACGTCGCCCTCGCCGAAGACAAACCGTGGCAGCCGGGGCCGTATGCCGGCGTCGAGCTGAAGATCCTGCACAAAAACGAAGCCACCGGCGGCGTAGTCGTCCTGCGGAAATTTCATGAAGGAACGACCGTGCCCGCCCACACGCATCCCGAGGCTAATGAATGGGCGTGGGTTCTCTCCGGCGGCTGGGAGGAAGGCGACGTTATCTACACGCCGGGCACGCTCTTCCACGCCCCGAAGGGCGTGCCACACGGGCCGCACATCGCCAGGAGCGAAGTCATCAGCCTGACGGTATTCGATGGACCGTTGACCGTGGTGTGAACGCGATCCTTTAGGAGCGCTTCCGCGTGAGCATGATTTCGTTGCCCTCGCTGTCCACGCACATGGCCAGGTGCGGCGGCTCATCATCTTCCGGTTGCGGTTCGCGGACGAGTTGCCCGCCGGCCGCGACGATCTCCTGCGCACCGGCGATGACATCGGGCACTTGAAAGCTCATCCCAGTCCAGGTGCGCTTGCCTTCGCCACCACCGTGAATGCCGATGACGCCCCCGGCGATCGCCACCTCGCTGATGATGTCGTTCTGCTTCAGCACCGAGCCGCCGAAGACCGTCGCGTAGAAATGCACCGCGCGTTTCATGTCCGCAGCCCAGATGACATATTTGAGTCGTTCAACATTCATGACAATATTCCTAGTTGGTTTTCTTCTTCAGCATGCCCGGCGAGTTCCACTTGACGACGTGATACGTCGCCGGGATCTCGCCCACGTTGCGAATGGCATGCAGTTGGTTCGACGCTTGGAAGACGACAGACCCGGGGCCAATCCGCTTCCACTCGCCATTCACCAGCGCTTCGACCGTGCCTTCCTTGATGATGAGCAATTCCTCGTCGGGATGCTGGTGCGGAGGATGGGCCTGCTCGCCGGGATTGAGCGTCGTGATGTGAATCTCGAGTTCGTCCAGCGTGGCCGTGGGCGACTGACAAACTTTGCGCGATTCGCCCTTGGGCGACTTGTGCACGGCGAGTTGCGTCCAGTCGAATACCGCCGAGCCCATCACCTTTGGGTCAGGCGTGGCGGCGGCCTCCTGGGCCACGGCGATCAAGCCGAGGGCGACGTAAATGGTGGCGCAGGTCACGAGCAAATTGCGGCAGGGGGTCATGGGCGGAGCGTCCACGATTTCCGCACGAAGCCAACCCGGAAAAATAAACCCGTTTGACAGGCAACCATTTGGTTGCCTATCTTGTCCGCGTCATGGACGAAGCATTCAAAGCCCTGGCCGATGCCAGCCGCCGCAAACTGCTCGACTTGCTCCACGAGAGCAGCGGGCAAACGCTGGCCGCTTTGTGCGAACACCTCGACATGACCCGCCAGGCTGTGACCAAGCACCTGAACCTGCTGGAGCGAGCCAACCTCATCGCGGTCGTCTGGCACGGCCGCGAAAAGCTGCACTACCTCAACCCTGTCCCCATCCACGAAATCTACGAGCGCTGGATCAGCAAGTACGAGCGCCATCGTCTGCAAGCCTTGAGCGATTTGAAGAAGCACCTCGAAACCCCAACTCCTGAACCGCATGGAAAAACCAAAGTTCGTCTACGTCACCCACATCAACACAACCCCGGAAAAGCTGTGGGACGCGCTCACTAATCCGGATTTCACCCAGCAGTATTGGGGCGGGCGCCGCGTCCAGTCCGATTGGACCGTCGGCGCCTCCATCAAACACCTCAAGGCCGACGGCGCAGTCGAGCTGCGCGGCGAAGTCCTGCAAGCCGAGCCGCCGCGACTGCTCTCCTATACCTTTCTCACCGCCGCGGGCGACCGCGTCCCCGACGAGAAAGCCACGCGCGTGACCTTCGAGATCACCACCGCCTTCGGTGTCACCAAGCTCACCATCGTTCACGACGGATTCGAGCCCGATAGTAAGCTGATCTTCGAAATCAGCAACGGCTGGCAGGCCATCCTCAGCA
The DNA here is from genome assembly GCF_040003245.1 of Chthoniobacter sp. Classification (NCBI taxonomy): domain Bacteria; kingdom Pseudomonadati; phylum Verrucomicrobiota; class Spartobacteria; order Chthoniobacterales; family Chthoniobacteraceae; genus Chthoniobacter; species Chthoniobacter sp. The sequence goes on along the minus strand of NZ_JBDUCX010000020.1, from coordinate 36,803 downwards.
GCCTCAAGACCCTCCTCGAAACCGGCGCACCGCTCCCCTTCAACTACAAATGCTAGTCACTAATGAATACCAAACCCAAATTCGTTTATCGCACCCTCATCGCTACGACGCCGGAGAAACTCTGGGCCGCCCTCACCGACCCCAAGTTCACCGTCCAGTACTGGGGCGGCACCAGCGTGGAGTCCGACTGGCAGGTCGGCTCGCGGGTCGTCTTTCGCTGGCAGGGCAAGATCGTCCACGATGACACCGTCTTGAAATCGGAGCCGCCGCGACTCCTTTCCTACACGTTCAAGCCACTGCACATGGAAGAGCTGCGCGCCGAACCGGCCTCCCGCGTCACCTTCGAGATCGAAGAGTTCACCGGTCGGGCAGCGGAGCGAGGCCCCGTGGTAAGACTGACTGTGACCCACGAGGAATTCCCAGCGGACAGCAGGATTTTCCCGATGATATCCAGCGGCTGGCCCGACATCCTGAGCAGCTTGAAGTCGTTGCTCGAGACCGGCCGCGCTATTGAATTCAAATGGTAACCGCGACGCCATGAACCTCGATCATTTCAAACCCAAGACGGTCTATGTTACCTATATCGCCACCACGCCGGAGAAAGTCTGGCAAGCCCTCACCACTGGTGATTTCACCAAACAGTTCTTCTTCGGCCGCCGCATTGCAATCGAACTGAAGCCCGACGGGGCATTTCGCTTTTGGCAACCCGACGGCAAACTCGACGTGGAAGGCAAGGTGATGGAGTGCGATCCACCGCGAAAGCTCTCCGTGACCTGGCGCGTGATGTGGATCGAAGAAATGCGCAAGCTGCCCGAGTGCCTCGTCACCTACCAGATCGATGACCTCGGCCAAGTCGTGCGCCTGACTATGACGGAAGCCCACCAGATCGAGCTCGACGACCAGATGCTGGAAGGCGGCCGGCGCGGCTGGCCGGTGATCTTGAACAATCTCAAGACCCTGCTTGAGACCGGCAACCCCATGCCCGAGTTCGACTTCATGAGCGATGCCAGTTGAAACCCAGCCCACAGCGGTGCTAGCGTGCTTCTCTGATGAGTATTCCCGCCTGCCCCATGTGCGAAATGACCGATGTCTTGGATCACCCCGACCACTGGGAATGCGTGACCTGCGGCCACGAGTGGCCTCACGAGGCCCAGGCAGACGAAGCGGCCGGACCACGAGTCGTCAAGGACGCCTTCGGCACCCTGCTCACGGATGGCGACGCCGTGACCTTGATCAAGGATTTGAAGCTGAAGGGTTCGTCACAAGTCATCAAAGGCGGAACGAAGGCGAAAAGCATTCGGCTGGTAGACGGCGATCACGAGATCTCCTGCAAGATCGATGGCAGCGCCATCGGACTGAAGGCTTGCTTCGTGAAGAAGGCCTGAGGCCCGACTACCTGGAAGATATTGAAGCACTGAGCGTATATCGCACAGCGGCGCGACTTTCAGCCATCCTATCGGCCGACAAGTAGCGATCTATCTGCGTTATGAAACTCCTCACGCTTGTTACCCTCACCGCTCTCACCCTCGCCGCCTGTGACTCCAAACAGGAGCAGGCCCGCAAAGCCGAACTCGACGCCCAAGCCACCAAATTGGACGCCGCCGCCGCCGCGACCAAAAAGGGTGCTGAGGCCGACGCAGAAGTAGCCAAAAAAGAAGGCGCGGCCAAGGCGGAGGCGCTGAAAGACCAAGCCGACCGCGTGCGCGACCAGAAGAATAACAACTGACCCCTGACAATTCGCAGAGATCTGCCTGGCGGAAGGGCGGCGCGACTACGGCTTCGCAGGTTCGGCGTTTCAGATCTTGATGTCGTCGAAGAAGCCGTCCTTGCCGGCGCAGCCGAACTCCACTCGCGACTTCGTCTCATGCGCAATGCCGGGCGATTTCAGGAAGCCCACGGGCTGGCCGTCGAGCGCCGCCCGCATGGTATCGCCCACGGTTTCCACCACGGCGTCATGCCACTTGTCGGATTCGATCACCACCGGATAAGTGACACTGCGTCCCACGAGGAGCTTGGCACGCTCTTCCTTCTTCGAGGGGTCTTTCATCTCGTAGATGTCATTGCGCATCGAACCTTCCTTCTGATCGGTCAAAATCACTCCCTTGGGCGTAAAGCGCACCATGCAGATGTGGCCGTAATGGGAGCCGGTAAACTTGCGGTAATCAAACTCGGCGGACATCGCCGTCGCGCCCGCAAACTTGAACTTGAATGCGATCACACTGTCCTTGGTCGGCACGTCGTTGCCGACGACCGCCTGGTGCCCCACCACCGCCGGCTTGCCATCCGCCGCCGGCGCATCCCAGCGCATCTGCGTGCCCTTCATCGCGCCGTTCTCGAGAGTGAAGAGGCACCACCTGTAGCCACGCCTTGCCCAATTCCGGTCCACTGAAATCATCGGAGAAGAAGAGCTCCTTTTTCTTCGCAATCGGCTCGGCAGGAACGGGCGGAAGATCGACAGCGAAGGCAGCAGAGGTAACGAGGAGCAAAGGGGCGAGGAGGCGCATAAAAATGGAGGGGTGGGGATTCGGGAACGATGGTTCACCTGTCGCTTGCCGTTGGCGAGCACAAGTCGCCTCGGGATCGATCCAGCACCACAACGCATCTCCGCACGAGTCCGGCCCGCCCGGAACCGGGCATCCGCTACCCTGCGGCGGCGAGAGCCAGCTTCTGCCGCACGCGATAGAAGTGCGGGCAATCGCTCGCGACCTCCCGTACCTCGGTGATCAGGCCGTGTTTCAGCATGGGATTCGACCGCGCCACGGCCACGGCTTCCTCCATGGAGTTCACGTTCAGCAAGACGAAGCCGCCGATGGCTTCCTTGGCCTCGGCGAACGGTCCGTCGACCACACTTCGCCCGCCGTCGCCGGTAACCGTCGTCGCACGATCCATGAGCGGACTGCCGCTCACGAATTTGCCCTCCTGCTGGAGTTTGTCGAACCACGCGGTCACGCGGTCCATGATTTGTTGCAGTTCCTCGGTGGAATGACCCACATTATCCCACGGGTTGCCGCGGAAAAGGAGCAGGTAGCCATCGACGTGGGGAGGCGTATCGCGATCAGTACTCATAGTTCAATATGTTTGATGATTTCTGATTAAGGTTGCTGACACATTGCCTGCGCCGCGGCGGCGTGCAACTCCGCCGGCGAGAGGTCCACCAGGCGATGGGCGATCGACCAGTGGTGGCCGAACGGATCTTCCACCACTCCATAGCGATCGCCCCAGAACATGTCACTCAGCGGCATCTTGACCGTCGCTCCGGCCTTCACCGCCTGGGCAAAAGCGGCGTCCGCGTCCACGACCTGCAGATGAATCGTGATCGGCGAACCCTTGAGCGATTTCGGGCTCAGCATGCCGCATCCTTCGTTTTCATCGACCAACATCAGGCGCGAATCGCCGATCTGGACGCTGCCATGCATGAGCATCCCGTTGGGCGCGGCCAGTTTCACGAGTTCGGTGGCGCCGAAGGCTTTCTTATAAAACTCGATCGCCTTCGCCGCGCCGGCGCAGACGAGGTGCGGCGTAAGGGAGTGCATTCCCTCGGGAATGGATTTGGCAGGAGCCGCCTTTTTGGCGGGGGCTTTCGGTGCAGCGGTCGTGGATTTCATGGTCATGATTTCTGGTTGATGGATCGAACGCCCGGCACATCGCCGGAGAGTCGCTTCAAAACTATGACGAACGGGAAAGTCCGTGGAGGACAGGCAGGGACGACTTTTTTCGGGAAAAGAACGCGTCAGATCGCCACGAGACCACTGACCAGTACGCCGCGCGCCGTCCAGAAGAGGGTGCGCAGCCAGTTGGAAAGGATGAGGCGGCGGATAACAGCGGCGTCGAAGCCCTTCATCAACTTCACGTGCATGGGAGCTTGAACGAACACCGTGCAGAGCCAATTCAAGAAGATCAGGCCCACGCTGATCAGAAAGGACCGCTCCCGATGGCCCAGATTGAAGAGGACGGCGGCAGACGCGGTCTCGACGGCGAGCAGCGGGGCAATCAACAGGCCGATGCGCCAGCAGTGGGCGAAATGATACTGGATGAATTCCGCCCCACCCACGCGCCGAAACTGCGGATAGGCCACAATCTGGATGGTCCAGATGAGCCCCACGAGCATCCAGGTGCTGGCCACGTGAACGGAAAGCATGAAGGCCATGCGATCGCTCGTGACGTGCCCCTACGGCTTCTCTTCCACGGCCACACCGGCCAGGTCGACGGCCCCCGTGTCCTTCACCACAAACATCAGGAACGCGTCGAGTTCCATCGCCGGCGTGAAGGTGAACTCGAACGGCTTCCAGGCCGCACCGGCCGCCAATTCCTTCTCAAAATAAAACTCGTATGGCTCCATTTTCTGCCGCGCGCCGACGGTGATGCTGAGCGAGCCCGGACTGCGCACCCAACCGGTCACCACATACTTCACCCCTTTCTTGAACTTCTGCAGTCCCTGGTAAGTCGTCATCTGAAGCTGCCCCTCATCCACCTTCTCGATTTTGATCCGCACTGCTCCGGCGTCCTTGTCCGGAGAGTCGGTGAGCTTGGTGTAGGTGGCATTGACCGCCGCCCAATCGGTGTTGTCGATCCAGTCCTTCGGCAACCAGCCCTGCACGGTATGCCCGTCCTTTGCCTTGACCGTGAATTCGGTTCCATCGTTGCCGAATGCGGGCAGCACGCTCTTGGGCACATCGGCCAAGCCCGACAGTTCGCAGGCGGAGAGGAGCGCCACTGCGACCAGAAGGCCTTTCATCGAATGTCGAGCGGAGGAGTAACGGGGAAACATCATATTGCTGAGACAGTAACGGGAAGCGAACCGATGTCGATAGCCAGATAGCGTGCACCGCCGCCCGCGACCAAAAGGAATCCTCTTCCCAACCATGATACGTTTTCCTCATGCCCAATCTCTTCCGCACTCTCGACGGCAAAATATGGAAAGCCAGCGCGCCCGTCCGCCTCACTCTCCCGGACGGAACCGCCGTCGAAGAAATCTGGGCCGGTTCTGCCCAAGACGAAACGCTCGACGAGAAATGGTTGTCCAAAGCGGGACACCAAATCGCGCAAAGCGAGATCATCACCGCCGTCGCCAGCAAGGCGAATGACAATCACGAAATGATCTGGGGCGATGCTCCACCGAATGCCCGACTCTTCTTCGTCCTCGCACCCGAACCTGGCAAAAGCTACCGCCTGGCCAAAATGGTCACCACGGCGGTAACGCCCGCACAAGAAGCGCATTTCCGACATCATCGCTCCGCTCTTTTCGGCTATCTTCAGCCTGACGGCACCATGGTCAGAATTCCCCCGCTCGATCCCCCACCACCGCCACCTCCGGCGCAAAGGGAGCTTTTCTAAGTTACCAACTTCGAGCGGAGCAAGAGGCCAACCTCTTACTGTAAAAAACGGGCGAGGTTTTCCTGCTCCCAATTCTTGGCGCGGCGGAACCAGTGGAAGCGGCGTTCCTTCGCGAGGAACTTATCGTGGTGCACGAGACGCCGGCCACTGTCATCGTACTGGTCCGGCACCATGGCGTGTAACATCTCGTGATAGACGACATATTCCAGAAACCAGGTAGGAACGAAGGAGCGATCGAGCAAGGGATGAATGCGGATCATCCTATCTTCCTCCTGGATGGTGCCGAAGACCATGTAAGTCTTGGGGCGTTGCTTGCGCTTGCGGCCCCAGACGATGGTGTAATCGCGGAGCCGGTTGCGGAAGTACTTCGCGTTGATTTTATCGAAGACTTCCCGGAGGTCGAAAAAGCGGCCTTTTTCGGCGAAGGAAAACTGCCGTTGCATGGGCAGTTTTGGAGTTAAGACTTTGCGCTTGCGCGTAGCCATTGGGCGGTCGTGTTAAGTAACGCGCGCAGGCTACGGGCGGCCCATGGGACCAACAAGGATTAGCTTGCCGGTGGCGAAGATTTCCCCTGCGAGTCCGAAACTTGCTCCAGCTTCTTGACTCTGGCATAGAGCCTCGGCAGGCGGGCAATACAGGCCAATTGCTCCTTCTGTTCCTTGATCGGCGTGGCGGGATAGCCGAAGAACACCTCTTTAGGTGCGACACTTTTACTCACTCCACTCTTGGCCGCGACGATAACCTGATCGCCAATCTCCACGTGCCCGACGATCCCGACCTGCCCGGCGAGAGTCACATAATTGCCCAACCGGGTGCTGCCCGAGACTCCCGTTTGGGAAACAAGGATGCAATGCTTCCCAACCACCACATTGTGAGCGATTTGCACAAGATTGTCGATCTTGGTGCCCTGCTGGATCCAAGTGCGTCCAAAACGCGCCCGGTCGATGGTCGTATTGGCGCCGATTTCCACGTCGTCGTCCACCTGCACGATCCCCGTCTGGGCAATCTTGATATGTTTGCCGCCGACGGGCTCGAAGCCAAAGCCATCGCTGCCTAAGACGGCGCCGCTGTGGATAATAACCCGGTTACCTACCTCGCAACGTGCCCCAATGGTGACCCGCGCGGCGAAGTGGCAGTTTTGGCCAATGTGCGCTTCATGGCCAATATAGCCATGCGCGCCGACGATGGTATTGGCGCCGATCTCCACGCCATCCTCGATAACCACAAACGGCTGAATGGAAACGTTTTCACCCAGCACGACATTGCGTCCTAACACTGCCGTGGGATGCACGCCCGGCGAGTAACGGATGGACGCCGGGGCAAACTTCTCCATCAAGCGGGCAAAAGCCAGCGACGGATTTTCCACCAGGATGGCGAGCGCGGGAATCGCCTCGGCAAAGTCCAGGGGGACCAACGCCGCAGTGGCCCGCGAGGCTTTCAGCTGCGGAAGATATTTCGCGTTGCCGAAGAACGTAATCTCCCCGGATTCGGCATCCGCGACGGCCGCAACTCCGCGGATTTTGGTCGTCGAACCTGTGTCGGAGGCCAGTCGTCCGCCGACGAGCGCAGCGACTTCCTGGACCGTGAATTCCACGGTCAAACGTTAGTTGCCGGGCTTCTTGGGCTTGCCGGCAGGCGTGACCGGCGTGGCCGCGGGGGGCGCATCCGAAGTGGTGCGATTCTTATTGAGCGTGGTGATCACCGTATCGGTGAAGTCGTAACTATCGCGGGCAAAAAGGACGATCGGCACGCCATTGAGGCTAGGGCCGGACTTATCGAATACGAAATCGAAATTCTCGGCCTTCACCTTATCGGTCACCACCTTGTTGATGTCATCGACGATGCCGGCACGCATGCGCACAGACTGTTCTTGAAGCTGCTTTTCGCGGGAGGCCTGAAATTCGCGGATTTCACGATCCATGTTCTGCAGGTCGGCGGCCTTGTCGCTGCGAATCTTGGCTTTCTGCTCCTTGGCTTCCTTGCTCAACTCCGGCTTCTGGATGTCTTCGTCGAGTTTCTTCACGTCCTCGAGGGCCTTCTTCGCGATGTCCATCCGGTCTTCGAGTTCCTTCTTGGCCGTGTTGCGGGCTTCGTTGATCTTGGACTCCGCGTCCTTGGTCTTGTAGTAGGAGTCAAAGACACGCTTCATGTCGACAGTGCCGAACTTGGTGGTCTGGGCGGAGGCCGTGCCCGTGGCAAAAACCGCCGCGAGAACGAGAACTGGAATAACGAGGTATTTTTTCATCAGATTGGGAGATAGTGAGTGCGGGAAAGCGGAGGAGAAACAGACCCAGCCGGGCCTGATTCGTTCAAAATTGATAGCCGATATTGAAGTTGAACTGACCGCTGCCGCTGGAGAAATTGTCCTTCTGCAATGGGAAGCCGTAGTCGATGCGCACGGGGCCGATGGGTAGATCAAGGCGCACGCCGATGCCGAAGTCGCTGTTCACATTGCCGCCGCCGAAGTCGTAGGTGCCCGAATTGACGAAGCCGGCATCGTAAAAGATCGCGCCGCGGACCTTCTCGACAATCGGGAAGGTGTATTCGACCGTGATACGGGCGAGGGTATTGCCGCCAATGGCTTCGCCGTTTTCGTCCTTCGGACCGACATCGCGGAACTTGAAGCCGCGCAGGTTGTTGGCGCCGCCGAGATACTCCCGGTCCCAGATCGGAACCTGGTCACCACCCGCCCAATTGCTCACCGTGGCGATTTCGCCGTTGATGGTCAGGATGCCGTCCCAAGGCAGCGAGAAGTATTTGGATCCCTCGAGGTCGAAGCCATATATATTTTCCTGGCCACCGAGAAATCCGCCCGCGACATAAGCAGTAAGATCGACGCGCTCGCCCTTGCGGGTGAGGAACAGGGAATCCCGGGTATCGTACGTGAGGCCGACGGAAACCTGGCTCTTCAGGAGGCTGCCCTCCTGGGCCTTGATGGTGTCGGAAGCGCTATTATCAACCTGGAAGATACCGATGTCCTCCAGGCGATATTCCGCGCGACCGGTGAGGAATTGCGTCAGACGTTTCCGCGCGGTCAGGTCGAAGCCGTAGTGGCGTTCGTTGTAGACGTTCGAGGTAAATGACGCCTCGCGATAGAACACGTCGCCACCCACGGCAATCTCCCGGTCCATGAAGTAGGGCTCGGTGAGCGAGAGGATGAAGTCCTTGCGCTCGGTGCCGTACTGCGCACGGATGCGGAATTTCTGGCCGCCGCCCGTGAAGTAGGGCCAGCGGGTAACGTCGAAGTTGCCCTGCGTGATTTCGGCAAAGCCGAGCAATTTGTCGATCGAGCTGAAGCCGGCGCCGAAGTTGAAAGAACCGGTGCGTTGCTCCTCGACGATGACGTTCAGGTCCTTCCGGCCCGGAACCAGCGTATCGGCTGGGTAGGTCTCCACTTTGGAGAAAAACTTGGTGTTCATCAACCGCTGCTTGGCCGCGTCGACGCGGACGGTGTTGAAGATGTCGCCCGGGTCCAGCGGGAACTCGCGGCGGATGACCTTGTCCTTGGTGCGGCTGTTGCCGGTGATGTTGATGTGCTCGAGGTAGCTCTGCACGCCTTCCTCGAGGTTGAAAGTCACATCGATGGTATTGCCTGGACCCGGCGTGGTGGCCGCTCCGGCTTGGAAATCGATGTAGCCACGTGTCCCGTAAAGGTCCTGGATGTACTTGACGTCGGCGCGGACGGCTTGCGGCGAGTAGATATTGCCCGGCTTGATTTTCGCGGTTTTGGTGACTTCCTCAATCGTAAACACCTTCGCCCCAACGTAATTGACTTTGCCTACGTGATATTGCGGACCTTCGTGGATGACAAAAGTGATGTCGGCCTTTTCTTCCTGGCGGTCGATGCGCGGCGCGGCGATGCTCACGTCCATGTAGCCCTGTTCGAGATACTTATCCTTGAGCGCCCCGACGTCGGTATCGAGCGTGTCGGTGTTCAGTTTTCCGCCGCCGGAGAAAATGTATTTGATGCTTTTCGGGCGGGTCTTGATGACCTTGAGCAGATCGCCGCTCTTGAAGACAGTGTTTCCCTCGAACTTGACATCGTGGATGACCAGCTTGCCCCCTTCGTTAACCGAAAAGGTGACGATGGCGGTGCCGGCGGCGTCGTTCATCTCTGTGTTGTACTTGACGTCGATTTCGGAGAAGCCCTTGTCGTTGTAGTATTTGATGATCTTCTGGCGATCCTGCTCGAGGCTGGATTCGTCGAGGGTGTCGCCGGGCTTGGCGGCGATCTCCTTGCGGATGCGGCTTTCCTTGAGCCGGGTGATGCCATTGAGGTGCACCTCAGTGATTTTGGCCTTGGACTGGACAACGACGATGACCTTCACGCCATCGGTGACCGGCTCGCCGAAGATACGGACATTGGAAATGTTGCCGGTCTTGTAGAGGTTGCGGATATCTTCCTCGACGGCCTGCTCGGAATACGGCTTGCCGACTCGCGTGCGCATGTTGGCCAGCAGCTTCTCCTTACTCACCGAGCTGGCCCCGGCATATTGCACCTCGATGGAGCGCACGATCGGCCCGGCGGGCGCGGGCGCGCCTGCGGGGGCAGGACTCTGCGCGTGAAGCGAAATGGCCAAGGGGTCCGCGGTCAGGGCGCCAATTGCGACAAGGACCGGGAAAAGATTGCGAAAATTCATGAATGGATGGGCTGCTGCAAATCGCCAGCCGGGAGCACACTCCCAGCGGAAAGCTCGCGTATATGAGGGGTCGGGATGGGAGGCGTCAAGCAGCCTTTTTTCCACCGTCCTGAGATCACTTGGGGGCCATCAAAGGCCGCGTGGTATAAACTGTGCTAATCCCACAATTGATACCAGTTATTTCGGCGCCTCGCTTCGTAGCCGGCATCGCGGATCAATACCTCAATTTCCTCTTTAGCCAGCCGGAAACTGGTGCCGGCGGAACTGACCACATTTTCCTCCATCATGACCGATCCGAAGTCGTTGGCGCCATACTTCAGGGCCACCTGGCCGATCTTTGGGCCCTGCGTCACCCACGAACTTTGCAGGTTCTCGATATTGTCCAGATAGATGCGGGAAAGGGCCTGCATGCGCAGGTATTCGCCGCTGCCCACGGGCTCCGCGCGCAGCTTGGTGTGCTCCGGTTGGAAGGTCCAGCAGATGAAGGCGGTGAAACCACCGGTCGCGTCCTGCTGCACGCGCAGCCGCTCAAGGTGTTCGATGCGGTCATCGAGCGTTTCGACGTGGCCGAACATCATCGTGGCGCTGGAATTGAGGCCGAGCTCATGGGCGATCTCCATGACTTTCAGCCAGTGGTCGCTGTCACACTTGAGCGGGGCGATGCGATTGCGCACGCGGTCGACGAGAATTTCCCCACCGCCGCCGGGAATCGAGCCCAGGCCGGCTTCCTTGAATTTCGCGATCACCTCGCGCAGCGGCATCTGGAAGACCTCGGCGAAGTGATTGAATTCCGGGGGAGAAAACCCGTGGATATTGATGTGCGGATACTTTTCCCGGATGTGATGGAGCATCGCCAGGTACCAATCGAGATCGAGCTTGGGATGATGGCCGCCCTGCAGGAGGATTTGCACGCCGCCGATGGCGGAAAGCTCATCGAGCTTTTGGTCGAGCTGCTCGTGGGAGAGCACGTAGTGGTCGTCGTCCTTCTCGGTGCGGTAAAACGCGCAGAACTTGCAATACACGTTGCAGACGTTCGTGTAGTTGATGTTGCGGTCGATGATGTAGGTGACGATGTCGTTGCCGCGCCCGTCGAAGGCGTCCTGCTTGGCGAGATTGCGGCGGCGGTTCGCCAGTTCACCCAGTTCAACCAATGGCAGGCGGTAAAGGGCGCGCGCGTCATCAGGCGTGACGCGCTCCCCGGCGAGGACTTTGTCGATCAAGGCATCTTCGAGCGTGGCAGCGGGCATAGCGGAGCCAACATCCAATATCCAACACCCAACGTCCAACATCCAATTTGCGCCGTCACCCCCGCTGTAGCAGCGCCCGGCAAATCTTCCCGATCAGCCCGGGGCCTTCGTAAATGTAGCCGGTGTAGAGTTGGACGAGCGCGGCGCCGGCGTCGAATTTCTCCAGCGCATCGTCGGCGCTCATGATTCCGCCCACGGCGATGACCGGCGCTTTGCTCCGTTGGGCGATGAAACGCACGACCTCGGTCGCGCGAGCGCGCAGCGGGGCGCCGCTCAAGCCTCCCTGGGTCCGGTGCTCCGCGGCGACGCTGGAATGATCGATCGTGGTGTTGGTCGCGATGATCCCCGCGAGCTTGTGTTCTTCAGTCAGCGCGAGGATTTCCTCGATGGCCGCCCATTCGAGATCCGGCGCGATTTTCAATACCACCGGCTTGCCCGCGGTGTTGCGACGCTGGATGTGGCCGAGCAATTCATCGAGCGCCGGGCCATCCTGCAGATTGCGCAATCCGGGCGTATTGGGAGAGGAGACGTTGAGCACGAAATAGTCGCCGAAGTGCTGGAGGCGCTCGAATGACAGCAGATAATCCGCGGTCGCTTCCGTAAGCGGGGTGACTTTCGATTTGCCGAGATTGATGCCCACGGGGATCGACGGCCACTGCGTAGTCTCGCGCAGGCGCTGCAAACGCGCGGCCACCGCGTCGCAGCCGTCGTTGTTGAAACCGAGGCGATTGATGAGCGCGCGGGATTCCGGCACCCGGAAAATGCGCGGCTTGGGATTTCCCGGCTGGGCCCGCGCGGTGATCGTGCCGATCTCCGCAAAGCCGAAGCCGAGGCCCTGCCAGGCCGGCAAGGCGACGCCATTCTTGTCAAAGCCTGCCGCGAGCCCGACAGGATTGGGAAAGCGCAAACCGAACACGCTGCGCGCCAGTCGCGGATCGGATACGGGGGCGAATCGGTGCAGCAACGGGCCGAAGAGTGCGAGCGAATCCATGGCGAAATGGTGCACTGCCTCGGGGTCGGCTAGGAAGAGGAAGGGGCGGACGATTTCTTTGTAGAGATTCATGCAAAAACAGCCGGATGGGGCCTGGTAGCTATTTACCAATACAGAACGTGCTGAAGATTTTGCCGAGAACTTCCTCACTATCCGCTTTGCCGACAACTTCGCCCACCGCCTCGAGAGCGCCCCGCAATTCCTCGGCAACGAATTCCGGTGAGAGCCCGTCGGTCATCACGTCACGGGCCGCCGCAGCGAGGCCGCCGGCGCGACGCAGGCAATCCGCATGGCGCGCATTGATGGCCAGGGACCAGTCGCGGTGCGCCGTCGCACCGCCAGCGATCCGGGACACGATGGCTTCCGCGAGCGCTTCGATCCCCTCGCCTTTCAAGCAGGAGATCCGCACCGCTTCGATGGCCCGCCAGCCGGGATGTTCGCCGAGGTCCGTCTTGTTCAAGACTGCGAGGGTCACATCACCGGCCAATTCGAGCGGCGGCGGCTGGCTGGCATCGAAGATGTGCAAGGCGAGATCCGCGCGCGCGAGTTCCTGCCGGGTGCGTTTCATGCCTTCGCGTTCGATCTCGTCATCGCTCTCGCGCACTCCGGCCGTGTCGATGAGACGGATCGGCAACCCGCGCAGGTTGATCGTCTCCTCGATCACGTCGCGCGTGGTGCCGGGGCGCGCACTCACGATAGCGCGCTCGTGGCCGAGCAGCAGGTTGAGCAGCGACGACTTGCCCACGTTCGGCGCGCCGTAGATGACGGTGCGCACGCCTTCGCGCAGGACTTTGCCGCGGTCGGCCGTGGCCAGCAGCGCCGCGATCTCGCTGCGCGCGGCATCGAGCTTCGCCAGCAAGGCTTCACCCGTCGCCGGGTCGATGTCTTCATCGGGAAAGTCGATGTAGGCCTCGACGTGCGCGAGCAGTTCGATGAGCGCTTCGCGCAAGGCGCGGATGCGCTCGCCGAGCCGGCCGGCGAGTTGTTCGCTCGCCGCGCGCAGGGCCAGGTCCGTCTGCGCGCTGATCAAATCCATCACCGCCTCCGCCTGGGTGAGATCCATCTTGTGATTGAGATACGCGCGCTGCGTAAATTCACCCGGCTCGGCGGAGCGCGCGCCGTGTTGCAACAGCACCTCGAGAATCCGCCGGGTCACGAGCACGCCGCCGTGGCAGGCGATCTCAATCACCTCCTCACCCGTGTAGCTGTGCGGCGCGCGAAAGACCGTGAGCAGCACATCGTCCAGCTTGCGTTCCCCATCCAGCACGGCACCCAAATACTGGGTGCGCGGGGCAAGATTGGCGACGGGGCGCTTTCCGCGAAAGACGCCGCCCGCAATCTCGACCGCCCGCGGCCCGCTGAGCCGCAGCACGGCGATGGCACCTTCGCCAAAAGGCGTCGAGATGGCGGCGATGGTGTCGTTCATGGGTGCGCAATGTAGAGGCACCGGCGCGCGAGGGAAAGCGCTGCTGCATTTTCACCACGACGGCGCTTCTTACGCAGCTCGCGACCGCCGCGTACCGACCTTTGCCAGGCGGGCCGAAAATGCAAAGCCGCCCCCGCCAACACCTTCCCGACCCGCATAAAATCAGCCTTCGCGGAGGCACCCCCTATGCTGTCACGGCAGCGCAACATTACAGGGAATATGACTACAGGGAAAAACATCGCACCGGACGTCGACATCTCTGCCGACGTGAAACTACTCGAGAGCATGGGATACGCGCAGGAGTTGAAGCGACGCATGAGCGCTTTTTCCAACTTCGCGATCTCCTTCTCGATCATCTGCATCCTCGCCGGCGGCATCACGTCGCTCCAACTCGGCACCAGCGCCATCGGTGGCGCGGCGGCGGGCATCGCGTGGCCCATCGGCGTCGTCTTTGCGCTGCTCGTGGCGCTCTGCATGGCGCAGGTGGCCAGCGCTTATCCGACGGCGGGCGGGCTGTACCATTGGTCCTCCATCCTCGGCGGCAAGGGCTGGGGCTGGGCTACGGCGTGGTTCAATCTGCTTGGCCTCATCTTCGTCACCGCGGCGGTGAACGTGGGCGTTTACACGCTCTTCATCAACCTGATCCTGCCGCTCTTCGGTATCGATCCGGCGAAGCTCACGCTGGTCCATCAGGCCATCGGCGTCATCCTCATCACCGGCACGCACGCGCTCTTCAATCATCTCGGCATCAAGGTGACCACGATGCTCACCGACCTGAGCGGCTACCTCATCTTCGCGGTTTCGATCATCCTCACGCTGTGCATGCTGATCTTCGCCAAGTCGCACGATTTCGGCCGCCTCTTTAGCTTCGCCAACGTGAGCGGCGATGCGGGGGGGCGGCGTGTGGCCCGCGAGTGAAAACGGCGGCTTTATGCTGCTGCTCGCCCTCCTCTGGCCGATCTACACGATCACCGGCTTCGACGCCTCGGCGCATACCTCGGAGGAAACGGTGAACGCCGCGACCAACGTGCCCAAGGGCATCCTGCGCTCGGTCTATCTCTCAGGCATCTTCGGCTTCATCATGGTGGCCTCGTTCATCATCGCGCTGCCCAGCGTCGCCGACGGCGCCAAGCAAGGCGGCAACGTCTTCTTCTGGCTGATGGACAACGTCATCCCCGGCGGGCTGAAAATCCCGCTGGAGATCGGCATCGTCATCGCGAACTACCTCTGCGGCCTGGCCTGCGTCACTTCCACCTCGCGCATGACTTACGCGTTCGCTCGCGACGGCGGCCTGCCGGCGCTGATGAAAGTGGTCTCGCCCAAATTCAGCGTGCCCGTCGCCGCCATCTGGATCGGCTCCGCCGCCGCCGTGGCCTGCACGCTCTACGCCCCGGCCTACACTACCCTCACCGTGGCTTGCGTCATCATGCTCTACATTTCCTACGTCATGCCGACGATCGTGGGCATCTTCGCCTACGGAAAATCGTGGACGAAGATGGGGCCGTTCGACCTCGGCCCGGCGCTCTACAAAGGAATCGGCGTCATCGCAATCCTTGGTGTGGTCGCGCTGATCTACGCCGGCATCCAGCCGCCGAATGACAAGGCGCTACCCGTCACCGCCATCACCGCCGTCCTGCTCTTCGTCTCCTGGCATCTCGGCGTGAAAAGGAAGTTCGCCGGTCCGCCCATGCTCGTGCCGGACAAGGTGGCCACGCCGGCGACTACGGCTGGCCTCGCCGGCGAACCTGCGTAAGCTTCCAAGCCGATGACCTATCGGCTCACGCTCGGCGCCACCACTCACGCGTTCCGCGACCTCAAGACGCTCCTCGCCAAAGCCACCCCGCTGCGCTCTGGCGATCAACTCGCCGGAGTTGCCGCGGCGAGCGCCGAGGAGCGCGTGGCCGCGCAGATGTGCCTGGCCGAGGTGGGACTCGCCGACTTTCTCGAGGAGCCGCTCATTCCCTACGAGGAAGACGAAGTCACACGGCTCATCTGCGACCGGCACGATCGCGCGGCTTTCGCGCCGGTCGCGGGCTTGAGCGTCGGGGAATTTCGCAACTGGCTGCTCCGTTACGAGACAGATACACCGACGCTCACCGCGCTCGCGCCCGGGCTCACCCCCGAGATGGTCGCCGCGGTGAGCAAGCTGATGGGCAATCAGGACCTCATCCTCGTGGCCAGCAAGGCGAGGGTCGTCACTCGCTTCCGCAACACCCTCGGCCTGCCCGGCACGCTCGCGGTGCGCTTGCAGCCCAATCATCCGACCGACGACCCGCGCGGCATCGCCGCTTCGATCCTCGACGGGCTGATGTACGGCTGTGGCGATGCCGTCATCGGCATCAATCCCGCGACTGACTCCCCCGCCGCCTACGGCACCCTCCTGCGTCTCATCGACCAGCTCATCCAGGAGTATGAAATCCCTACGCAATCGTGCGTGCTCGCCCACGTCACCACCGCTTTGCGCTGCATGGAGGCGGGTGAACCAGTCGATCTCGTCTTTCAATCCATCGCCGGCTCCCAGGCGGCCAATACGAGCTTCGGCATCGACCTCGCGCTCTTGAAGGAAGCGCACGAAGCCGCCCTCGCGCTACAGCGCGGCACGGTCGGCGACAACGTGATGTATTTCGAAACCGGCCAGGGCTCGTGCCTTTCCGCCAATGCCCATCATGGCATCGACCAGCAAACGCTCGAAGCCCGCGCCTACGCCGTCGCGCGCGAATTCTCGCCGCTGCTCGTCAACACCGTCGTCGGCTTCATCGGTCCCGAGTATCTCTACGACGGCAAGCAGATCATCCGCGCCGGGCTGGAGGACCACTTCTGCGGCAAGCTCCTCGGCCTGCCGATGGGCTGCGACGTGTGCTACACCAACCACGCCGAGGCCGACCAGGATGACATGGATACGCTGCTCACCCTGCTCGGCGTGGCCGGTTGCAACTACATCATGGGCGTCCCCGGCGCCGACGACATCATGCTCAACTACCAGTCGACCAGCTTCCACGACAGCCACTATCTGCGGCAGGTGCTCGGCCTGAAACCCGCGCCAGAATTTGCGGCGTGGCTGGAGAAAATGGAGATCGCGCGCGAAGGACTCCGGCTGCAACCCGCGACCGCCAAGCACTCACTCGTCGCCCCGCAATTGCGCCATGGGTGACCTGAGCCTCACGCCCGATCCCTGGGAAGAGTTGCGCGGCATCACCGCCGCGCGCATCGCCCTCGGGCGCAGCGGGGGCAGCGTGCCGACCCGCGCGCAGCTCGACTTCCGACTCGCCCATGCCCGCGCCCGCGACGCCGTGCTTTCTCATTTCGATCCCGATGAGTTGGGCGAGGACCTGCGCACTCTCGGCCAGCCGGTGCTGGTCGCGGAAAGCGCCGCGCGGGACCGCGCCGAGTTTCTCCAGCGGCCCGATCTCGGCCGCCGCCTGGGTCATGCCTCGCGGGCCGATCTGGTGGAGCACGCGGCCCGCGGCGCACGCTGCGATCTCGTGATCATCATCTCCGACGGGCTGTCCACGCTCGCCGCGACGACCCAAAGTGCCCCCCTCCTTGCGGCGCTGCTTCCGCTGCTGCACGCGAGCGGATGGGTGCTGGCCCCGCTCGTCGTCGCCCGCCACGGGCGTGTCGGCCTGCAGGATGAGATCGGCGAGATCTTCCGGGCGAAGATCAGCCTGATGCTGCTCGGCGAGCGCCCCGGGCTCGGCTCGGCCGACAGCCTCGGCGCGTATTTCACCCATGCCCCGGCGATCGGCATGACTGACGCCGACCGCAACTGCATCTCCAACATCCGCCCCGGCGGCCTCACAGCGGCCGAAGCCGCGCACAAACTCCACTATCTGCTGACCCAGGCCCGAACCCTCGGCCTCAGCGGAGTCGCCTTGAAAGACGATGCACCTATGCTCCCCACCAGCGCGAGCACTGGACCACTTCCACATTCGGCGACTCACCAAGAGGACTAAATGCCATGGAATGGCATTATGCCGACCTGTACGGCGTGGATCGAGACCCCCGGTTTAAAAAAAAACTGACCTCGATTAGCCTTTACTGGCCTTGACCAGGCTTGACCGGCCTCAGACTTCTCTGGGCCATCCATAGGCCAGTCAAGGCAGTTGGACAGCCGACTCCGAGGCCCATCCAAGTCCGTTGATGCAACTATTTTGCATTAATTGACCATTCTTCCATTTCAAAGAACCTCAT
The DNA here is from genome assembly GCF_040003245.1 of Chthoniobacter sp. NCBI lineage: Bacteria > Pseudomonadati > Verrucomicrobiota > Spartobacteria > Chthoniobacterales > Chthoniobacteraceae > Chthoniobacter > Chthoniobacter sp. The sequence goes on along the minus strand of NZ_JBDUCX010000020.1, from coordinate 18,974 downwards.
CTCCATCGATGCCGCCCCGCACAAAATTCATCCATTCACGCCTCCTCTCATTTCTGGTGGGTAATATAGCACCCCAGTCGCCGAAAGTCAAGCGGAAAATCCGCGACGACATTGGCGACTCGAATCTTCAGCGCCGAATGCGGGCGAGGCTATCGAGCGGCACTTTGCTCGGCGGGCTGCCATCCTCCCAGCGGACGGTGGCTTTCTGGGGGCCCACCCCTTGCACCCGGCCGGGATACATCTGCGCGTGGTCACCCCACACGGCGAGCACGCGGTCGCCGACATGCAGCTCCGCCGGCTTCGAGACGGCGATCACTTCATCGCCGCTCAGTTTGCCATTGGTGTCGTCGTCGTAACGCACGGCGAAGGTGCCATTGACCAGGCCGGCAATGCGGCCGCGATACCAATCGGTGTGCCAGCGGGCGGCCACGGCTTCACCGACAGCGGGAGCGTGCGGTTCAGCAGCGGCGAATTCGGGGGCTTGCTTGCTGTTTTTCTGTTTCGGCAGACGGGCACGCCCGGCGGTAATCCATTCGTCGTCTTCGCCTTCATAGCCTTCGTAGTGCACGAAGTAGAAGTAATCCTCGACCGTCTTGGTGATGGTCGCCGGATACCACTGCTTCTGCCATTGCACCTCGTAGTGCTGGCCGACATTGAGCTTCCCTTTCACGATGGGCCGCAGGCGCGTCGCATCCACCCACTCGTTCCATTTGTCGTCCCAGCCCACGTAATGCACGTGGTAGGAACTGCCGTCCGGTTTCGCATCGAGGATTTCGGACGGGTACCATTTGCCCTCGCTGTCGCGCGCGTCCAGCACCTCGCCGATCTGGTGCGACCCGCGAATCTCGCGCGTCGCGGAGCCCCTGGCTACCGAGCGCAAAATGAAGTCCTTTTCAAAACTGGCCGAGAGCGCAAGGGCGGCGAGCTGGTCTTCCTTGTATTTCATCTGGTCGTGCAGGAAGCGCTCGATCTCGTCCATCGTGAGCTGGCCGTCGTGGTTGCGGTCGATGATCGGGTCCCCGGCAAACGACCGGATGAGGCCCTCGGTGAACGTCCAGTTGCCAGTGGAAGAATTCGACGCCGCGACCGAGGCCAGCGTGGCCACACGCACGTCCGGGCGCTTCTGCTCAAACTGCCGCAACACGCTGTGCAACGAGCCGGAACAGCAGCAATCGCCGATCAGAAAGAGGCGGTTCCCTTTCCACACTTTGTTGAGGATGGGGAAGATCTCATCCATGTGAAAAACGGTCTCGTCCGGGCGCGCGGAATCGTAATCGTAGCAGTAAAGGAGCTTGCGGCCGCCATGGCCCTGGAAGCAGAAAATGAGCGTATCGCCCGGCGCGCACCGGGTGGCGAGGGCGGCCAACGAGCTGCTCATGGCCGCATGCGTCGCGGCGCTATCCTGGAGGAAGACGATATTTTCCGCCGGGACGCCCGCTGTCTTGAGCTGCTGGATGAAAACTTCGTCGTAGCGCGTGCCAGGAAAGGAGATGAGCCCGGCCTTTTCGGGCCACTTCGTGATGCTGGCGCAGAAGACAAAAGTGCGAGCCGGCTGCCATTCGGGGGCGCCGTGGGCCACACCGGCGAGCACGATGAGAAGGCAAATGAGCAGGTTCTTCATCAGGGAGCCGATTGGAGCAGAGGCAGCGCTGTTTGTCACCCGCCGCCGCTAGTTGGCCGGGGGCTTCGGCAACCCTTTGCCGGACCAAACCTCCGGTTCCTTCAGGGAGAAGCCACGAACTTTTGGACCGATAAATCTCAGGGATTGCGAATTCCACGTGCACACAGTGGCGATTGATTGTTCCCGGTCTTCTTTTCCCTCCTCCGTCCAAATTCTATGAATCGCAATGCGCGGACGGCCTTGACGGACACTCACCTGCACATCTTGCGTGAACTCCCGGTATGGATCGGCAGGGCTGAGGTAAGCGCCGACATTCTTCAACACCAGAGTGCGGTGAAATCGCCCCCCGCTCACGACGTAGAATTCCTCAGAATCAAATCCCCATTTCCGTCCCCCGAGATACTCCGTGAAGTAGAAATGATACAGCCCGCTGGGCCGCAGTTTGACCGGCTGCGGATCGCCAATGTACGAATAGCTCTGGTAGCGTGCCGACCGACGGATGAAATCGGCGACATGAAAGCGACGCTCCTTTCTCTCGAGCAGAAAGACGACTGCGCAAAACGGCGACACCCGGCCAGGCTTGTTATCGGCGAAGACAATCGCGAAATTCCGCGCGCGATGAATGACCTTCACGTGATCGGTCAATGCTGCGTGAAAGTCATCGGGGTTATCGAATTGCGGATCCACTTTCGGCGTGAGCAGATTGTCCCATGGAGCGCCTCTCGACTGCACCGCATCCACGAAATCCTCCACCGTAGAGAAGCCCGGCCGGCGGAAAGCGAGATCGCAAGCCACCGCCTCATCGGCTTTCACCTCCGCACGGGCCGAAAGGCACCAGCAGTGAGCAGCCAGGTACGTCAGGACCACCGAGAGTTTTCGCACGCGAATCACCACGGGAATACGTGATTCCCGAGGTCGATCTTGCAAAAAAAGTTCCGCCTGCCCTCTCAGACCGCAGCCGGCTCGCGGGCTGGCATGGGCAGGCCGGGGAGGCGCTGGAGATCGGAGAGGAAGCGGGTGTTCTGCTCCATCGTCCCGATACTCACGCGGATCCACTCCGGCAGGCCGTAGCTGGTCATGTCCCGCACGATGATGCCGTGCTTCATGAGCGCCTGGAAGACCGCTTTGCCGTCGCCGACTTTGACGAGGATGAAATTAGCGAAGCTGGGCACGAACTCGAGCCCGAGCGCGGCGAACTCGCGCTGGAGGTAATCGCGGCCCTCGATGGTGATCTCGCGGGTCTTGCGCTGGTGCTCGTCGTCGAGCAACCCCGCAAGCGCGCCGGCCTGGGCGATGCCATTCACGTTGAAGGGCTGCCGGGTCTTTTGCAGCACGTCGATCAACTCGGGCTTGGCGAGACCGTAGCCGATGCGCAGATTGGCCAGCCCTTGGATCTTCGAGAAGGTACGCAGGACGACCACGTTGCGACCTTCGCGGACGAACTTCAGGGTGTCCGGCGGGTTCTCGAGGAACTCGTGATAGGCCTCGTCGAAAACGACGATGACGTGGTCCGGTACTTTGGCCATGAAGCGATCGATCTCGGCCTGGGAAAGGAGCGTGCCGGTCGGGTTGTTCGGATTGGCGATGAAGACTTCCTTGGTCTTCGGCGTGATGGCCGCGGCCATGGCGTCGAGATCGTGGGCGAAATTCGGGTCGTCCACTTCCACGGTCGTGGCGCCGAAGAGCGTGGCCATGAGCTTGTAGACCACAAAAGCGTGCCGGGCGGTGACGATCTCATCGCCGGGATTGAGGAAGGCCTTGCCGATGAACTCGATGATCTCATTCGAGCCGCAGCCGAGAATGACCTGGCTGCGCGAGAAACCGAATTTCTGCGCAATGCCCTCGCGCAGATAGTAGCTGCCCCCATCGGGATAAAAATGAGCGCGCTCCAGCGCTTCGTGCATGGCGGCGAGCGCCTTGGGCGAAGGACCGAGCGGGTTTTCGTTGGAAGCCAGCTTGATGATCTCGCTGGGCTTGAGGCCGAGTTCGCGCGCCACGTCCTCGATGGGTTTGCCCGGCTCGTAGGAAACAAGGTCGTGCAGCCAGGGGTGGGCGGTATTCCAGAGTGACATAGGGGCGGAGACGTTACCCAGCGGCGCACAAAACGCCAGCGCCAGTTCACTGATTGAGATTCGGTGGCCTCAGAGTGCGGCGACAAGCAGTTTTAAACCGCAGAGAGCGCAGAGGGTTTGGAGAGAACCGCAGAGGGATTGGTTGCCCGCTCTCCCCTCTGCGATCCTCTCCAAACCCTCTGCGCCCTCTGCGTTTTCAATCATCAGCCGGATCGGCCTGAGGTCGGGAAGGATGTGCCGCGTGAAATCCCCGCGAAGCGATACGTTTATTCGCGCGGGAGCGAGCGGAGCGTGTTCTCGATCTGGTCGACGTACTTCTGCCGATCTCCACCGTCCTTGCCGCCGGTCATGTGCTTGAGGGTCTGGCGGCCGTGCTCCAGGGTCTGCCGGGCCTCGGCGAGCGAGCCAAAGCTCACCTGAAAATTGGCGACCTTCTTGCAAAGCTGGGCGACATCGGCGGCGGCAATCTGGCGCCCGTCGGTAGCGAGATCGAAGGCATTGAGGTAGGCCTCCAGCGCGTCGTCCCGTTGCCGTTGCTGCATGAGGGCATCGCCCCGGCTCACGAAGGCGTGCCAATCCTCGGCGGGTTGGGGCGCTTCGGGCGGCGTCGCTTCCGGGGTGGTCGCCGGTGGCTGGGTGGGCGGCCGGGAGACCGGTTCCAGGCTCGAAGTCGCCACGGGAGCGGGCACGATCTGCGCAACTTTGGCTGGGCCGGGTAAGGTGGTGACAGCGACGGGGGGCTCGGAAGGCGGAAGCGCCACGGGGGCCGGAGGCTCCGCGTTGGGATCGAGCTTGGCCGGAGTTGTCGCGGCTGGTTCCGCTTTGGTTGCCGGCTGCTCGGTGGGCGTGGCTCCCGGTTCCGCTTTGGCCATCAGCGGTTCGGATTTTTGCGGCGTGACGTCGGCCACCGGCGGCAGGGCGGCGGATTTGATCGGCGCCAACTCCGGGGCGGGTGGCGGAACGACCGGACCGGTGGCGGCGGGCACCGGTTGCTTCAATTGAATGATCACCACGCTGACCGCCACCAAGGCGCACACGGCGGCGATGCCCGCCAGCCATGGGGTCGCGTGCTTTTCGCGCGGCGCCTCGGCGGGCGCACCCGCTGCGCCAGCCTTTTTTGCGGGGCTGGGTGCCTCTCCCTTTTTGCCACCGGCCACCACTTTCGGCAGCGGCGTGAGGCGGATGTTCTCCACTTCGCTCTTCATCTCCCCGGTATTCGAGTAACGGCGATCCGGCTCCTGCTGCATCGCGCGGATGACGACCTGATCGATGCGTTCATCGACCGTCACGCGCTGCGAGGGCGGATCGAAAATGCCCTGGGGCACCTGCCCGCAAAGCATCTCATAAAGCATGACGCCGAGACTGTAGATGTCCGCGCGATGATCCACCCGCGAGCCGCTCTTCTGCTCGGGCGCCATGTAGTCCGGCGTGCCGAGCACCATGCCCGTCATCGTCTGGCCCCATTGCTCGGAGCTGGGCGTGTCCATGCGCGCGAGGCCGAAATCGGCGACCTTCACGCGGCCCTTCGTGTCCACGAGCACATTGGCCGGCTTGATGTCACGGTGCACCACGCCCTCGACGTGCGCGTACTGGAGCGCCTCGCAAACGCTGACGATGAGTTCCAGCGCCTGGTTTGGCTTGAGCCCGGTGGACTTGATCAAATGATGCAGCGTCGTCCCCTCGACGAACTCCATGACGAAATAAAGATGTCCTTCGGTCGTGGTGCCGAAATCAAATACCGAGACGATGTTCGGGTGGTTGAGCTTCGCCATCGTGCGCGCCTCGCGCACAAAGCGATCGGCGAAGTCGCGGTCGATGCTGATCTCGAGCGGGAGGAGCTTGATCGCCACCACGCGGTCGAGCGCCGTTTGGATCGCCTTGTAAACCGCGCCCATGCCGCCACGTCCGAGCACGTCGACCACCTTGTAATTCGGGAACAGCCGGGCCGCTTCCTCCACCGTGGGCGGCTCCCAGTTTTGCATGCTGCCCCCGCCGGTCATACGCACGGACTGCATGCCGCGCGCGAACAACTCGTCGGGGCTTACGCCGCCGAGCAAGGAGGGCGCAGAAGCGTCATTCTCGGGCGACGGATTTTCCGGGGCAGTCGGCATGGCAGCCTGTTAGCTTGCCGACACCAGCAGTTTAGTCAATTCGCTATCCACTTCATCCTCCCGGCGGACGGTGTCGCCCACGAGCCGCCGGAGGATCTCCCGGTAGCGCTGCCGGTAGCGAAAGACGGCCACGTGCAAGGCGCTGATCGAGGTGCTGGTCTTCTCGGCCACCTCGGCGTAGCGCTCTTCCCCTCCGCTGAAACTGAGGAATTGCTGAAGGTACGGGACGAGAGCGGCCTTGCCATCGTTGGTAAACTCCTCGCGCAGCGTTTCGACGGTCAACTCCAAGGCGCCCAGCGCCCAGCGGCGGGTGAAGACGTCGTCCGGGTCGCGCTGCGTTTCGCGCAGGAAGCGGCGTTCCGCCTGGGCGCGATCGAAAACAGGGCGCGCCTCGAGGCCCTTTTCGTCGGCATCGGGCAGGCCGGCGGCGACGTAAGCCGAGAGCCGGCGCTGCAAGAACTCCTGCAAACGCTCGACATCCTCTTCATTCGGATCGGGCGGCTCACTGGAAAGCAGGCGGCCAAAAAAGTGCTCGGTCCGGGCCACGGCTTCCGCCGGCATGGAGCCATTCGCCCGCAACCACGCGTAGACGCTCGGCGCGGTGCGACTGGCGAGCAACACCAGCGCCTCGCGATGCCCCACCAGGGCGGCTTCCCACAGGCTGCGATGGGGCTTGCTGGCCACCGTGGGCATTTCGTCGGGGATGGGCGGCGGCATGGAAGGGGGACATAGCGCCATACCGCCGCGCCAGCGTCAAGGCCGTGTGGCATTTTCACCGGAGGACGGGTGGGTTCACCACGAAGGCACGAAGACACAAAGGGGAGCTGGGACGCGGTGAAGCAAAAAGCACCGAACTCTTTCTCCTCCCCTTCGTGTCTTCGTGCCTTCGTGGTAAAAATCCCCGCGCGAATTCCCCTGCGAAGTCGCCCGCTCACGGGTTTGCATTTGCGTCGGGCTCCCGACCCAGCCACAAAACCACCATGCGATTTCTCCCCTTGTTCACTGCTCTCGTCGCCGCCACGCCGGTCTTCGCCATCGACGACTACAAGCTCGGCCCCGATTCCCAGCCGCAGGACGTGCCCCACGGCGAGGTGAAAAAGGCCGTCTTCGATCACAGCCAGATCTTCCCCGGCACGACCCGCGACTACTGGGTCTACGTGCCCAAGCAATACGACCCGGCAAAGCCCGCCTGCCTCATGGTCTTTTTCGATGGCGGCGGCTACCAGAAGCCGAACGGCGGCACCCGCGCCACGGTCGTCTTCGACAATCTCATCGCGAAAAAGGACATGCCCGTGACCATCGGCGTCTTCGTGCAGCCTGGCATCTTCAAGGCCACCGAGCCGCCCGCCAAGGACCGGCCCAACCGCAGCTTCGAATACGACTCGCTGGGCGACGCCAATGCGCGCTTCGTCCTCGAGGAACTGCTGCCCGAGGCCACCAAGGGCCTCAACATCACGCCCGATCCGAATGGCCACGCCATCGCCGGGGCGAGCAGTGGCGGCATCGCGGCCTTTACCGTCGCGTGGGAGAAGCCCGAAGCCTTCCGCAAGGTCGTGAGCTGGATCGGGAGCTTCACCAACATCCGCGGCGGCTACGTCTACCCTTCGCTCATCCGCAAATCAAAGGACGCTCCGAAGCCCCTGCGCGTCTTCCTGCAAGACGGCTCCAACGATCTCGACAACCTTCATGGCAACTGGCCGCTCTCCAGCCAGGATATGGCTGCCGCGCTCAAGTTTGCCGGCTACGACTACAAGTTCGAGTTCGGCGACGGTGGCCACTCCGGCAAGCACGGCGCCTCCATTTTCCCAGACACCCTCCGCTGGCTCTGGCGCGACTGGCCGAAGCAGTAGCTCGCGTCCTTGCAGCCTAGTCGTCCACGGTAGTCTTTGACTTGCCGACCTTGTGGACGGAGGCGTGATGCCGTTTGTCAAAGGCCAGCGTGAACGTCACCTCGCCGGTGTAACTCTTGGAGTTCACTCGCGACAGCATCATCAAGTCGCTCGACATCTGCAGTTCGCCGGATTTCAACCATCGCACCGGCCTCGCGGCGCCGCCGTAGTTTTTGACATCTTCGCCCGCGCCTTTGCCAAATTTGATATCGGGACGCGGCAATTCTTCCGGCAACGTCACTTCCACGAAAGCTGATCCATTCCAGAAGTAAACACTCGCTTCGCCCTCCTTATCGCCCCGAGTGCCATAAGCCGCCCACTTTGAATTCGCCGACCACACCAGGACGGTATCGCCCAAATGCGATGGATAAGCCTCCCCCAGCTCGACCATCACCCTGCCGGATTCCTTCTCGATCAATGTGACCTTTGGATTCGAGGGTTCCACTCCGCTCTGGTCGGCAATCCGCAACACAAAACGCCCGTCTGGTGAGGGGCATTTGATCGTCGCGGCATCCGCGGCCCAGCCCGCGCTCGCAGTCCAGCAAGCCGTCAGAAAGACAACGAAACCCCGATACATCAGTCGAGCGTCTTGATCTTGATGTTGCGGTACCACACGGGCGACTGGGCTTTGCCGTGGAGGCCTTGCAACCCGATCGGGCCAGTGTGGGACCAGTCCTTGAGCGCAACCTTGAATTTGTTGGGCGTGCCGTCGGGATTCTTGCCCACTTCCGTCCAGTCGTTGAAATCGGCGTGGATGACTTCCTCGCCGTTGAAGACCACGATCACGACGCTGTCCTTGCAAGTGATGGTGTAGTGGTTCCATTCGCCCACCGGCTTCGCCATGTCCTTCTTCGGCGGCATGGCGTCGTAGATTGCGGCGACCATACCGTACTTGCTGCCGTCGGTGTTTTCATGCACCTGGATTTCCGGGGCGGCGAGCACGTCCTTGATATTGCCAGAGCGGAGGAAGACGCCGCTGTTGGATTCCTTGGCGACCTTGAAGTCGAGATCGAGGACGAAGTTCGAATACGAGTCCTTCGTCCACAGGGTCTCGTGGTCCTTCGCGACCAACTCGCCGTTCTCCCACTTCCAATGGTCGCCATTCGTGGCATTCGCCAGGTCCGGGGCGAAGAGATCTTTCTCTTCGGCGAAGACGGAGGACGAGGCTCCACAAAACAAAAGGAGTGCGGCGGCGATGAGCGTTCGAGGGGCGAGGAGATTCATGGTTCCGAAGAGTGCCGGTACGGGGCGGGTTCTCAATCCCGAAATTGCGGACGGAAAGAATAACGAGGTGGATTGCCCACGGCGATTTTTTAGCGCGGATAGCCGGTCCACAGCCAGCGCAGCGTATCCGGCAAGATCGACGCGCCGTGCTTCGGGTTGTGGGTCCCCTCCCCGACGACGAACTTATGTTCGTAGCCCTTCTCATCCAGGGCCGCCGCCATGGCGATGTTGGCCTCGGGCCACGAGCCAAACTGGTTCACGATGTCGTTCTTTCCATCCTGCTGGAAGATGCGGATCGGCTTCTTCGGCGCCTTGCGCACCATGTCGGGATACGCGTTGCCGCCGCGGATATTGGTAAAGCTGCCGATCCAGCTAACGACCTTGCCAAATTGTTCGGGATGCTCCCACGCCACGGTGAACGCGCAGATGCCGCCGGAGCTCGAGCCGGCGATGGCGCGCCCGGCTGGATCGCTCGTGACTTTCACCGTCTTCGCCACCTCGGGCAAAATCTCCTCGAGCAGAAAACGCGAATAGGTCCCACCCAGTGAATCGTACTCCACCGAGCGGTCCTTCGGCGACGCGGGCCGGCCATCGGCGCGCTTGCGCGGTGGCTCGCCGGGTTTCAACGGCTCATCGCCCGGATTGATGAAGACCCCCACCGTCACCGGCATTTCTTTCTTCGCGATGAGATTGTCGAAGACCACCGGCACCCGCCACGTGCCGTCTTTCTTCACATAGCCACCGCCGTCTTGAAACACCATGAGGCACGCCGGTTTCGCGGCGTTGTATTGCGCCGGCACATAGACCCAGTATTTGCGCACCGTGCCGGGATAGACTTTCGAGTTGTTCCACTCGTATTCGGTCACCTTCCCCTCGGGCACGCCAGTCTGGGGCTGCGAATCGGGTCCGAGTTTGTATTGATCGTCTGGCGAAACCGGCTTGGTCTCCTGGCCCATCGCCAAGCCGGCGACTAAAGACGTGACGAGGGTGGCGACAACGAAGCAGCGGGGGAACATGCCCCAAAGAGAGCCGCAGCGGCGCCTCTTCGACAAGCCGGATCTGCTCCCGCGATGCCAGAGCGCGGTCACTGTCCCGCGGTGCGCGGTTCGAATCCCGGGCGCCCTGCACGGATGCGGTCCGAGAAATCCGACGCGGTATCGGCGGCATTGGCCGCCTCGTTGATCCGGGCGCGCTGCTTCAGCTCGGGAAAGGGCAGGCCGCCGGCCAGGACTCCACGCTCGTACATCATCTCGTCGCCGTAACCGTTGAAGAGGATGCGCCAGTCCCACGGCGCGCGCTGCGCCGCAGCGTGTTGCGTGCGAATGCTCGTGGTGCAATTCGTCGTCGCCGCATTGTACCAGCGCGGGTGCGTGTGCAGGTCATTCATCGCCGCGACGTATTCCCGGAAACGCTGGCGCGCCGCGTCCGGCGTGGCGGTGGTGTGGTAGAGAAAGATTTCCTCGCCGTGGCGGTAATTCGTCCGCACGCGCAAGACATCGCGTTCATCCGCACAGACGTAGATGAGCTCAAATTGCCGGTAGAGACCGCCCACCGCGGAGTAGCTCTCCCCGATCTCCTTGCGCGTCTCGATGGAAAAGCAGACCGGCGGCGCATCGTCGAACTGGAAGCTGGCAATGGGATGCGCCATCCACGCCGAGCCCCAGTAGTTGATGGCGAGGTCCAGGCCATGCAATTTCGAGAGGTCCACCTCGCGCGTTTCCCAACGCGGCGTGTAATCGGTTTCCGTGCGGTACTCGCAGTTCCGGACGTTGTGCAGGGTCACGTGATCGCCATCGATCTCCGCCCAAGGCGCCTCCGCCACATCGGGCTGCCAGGGGCGGTCGTTCGAGGGTCGCAACATCAGCCAGCAGGCCAGCACCACCACGAAACCACCAGCAAGGATTCCGATCTTGCGCCACTGCCCCCGGACATTCGCCACCCAGGCGACCATTCCGATCGCGTAGACGATGGCCACTCCATGCCGCAAGATTTTCACTGGAAAATCAAACCACAGCGCGCCGATGGCCCACAGGGTCATCCCCACCAGCAGCAGCCAGCCGACGGCCAGGCAGAACAACCCGGACCACGAACGGCGTGGCGCCCGATTGCCATATACGGTGTATTGTTGCCGGAGAAGCGGACTCATCGCCCGCCATCTTTGGCTGCCAGCGTCTCCCGGGCCAGAAAATCTTCAACAAGGGTGAATATAAATTCCCGCACGCCTGGCCACGACGGGCCGGGAAAGACATCCACCCCTCCCCCCGGTCACGTATCTAACAGACACACTCTTCCGCCCATGAAACTCCTCGTCCCATCCCTCATTACTTTGGCCACCGTCGGTATCGCCGCCGCGGCCACCGAGAGCACTCACCTGGCCGGCCGCGAAAACAAGACGCCCGGTCCTCCCGGATACACCACCGTCGAGGACAATGATAAGGCCATGGACCATGCTACCCGGTGCGCGCACCGCTCCCTCGGATTCTTCCTCACGGCACTTCGGGCCAGGAAGGCTGGCGATAGCGGCTTCGAAGTCAAAAAGGCGTTTGTCGATGGCAAGACCGTCGAACACATCTGGATCGGCAGCCTGACCTTCGACGGCAAGAATTTTCATGGGAAAGTGAATAACAAACCGCTGGATGTGCGCACCGCGCGGCTCGGACAGACCGTGACGGTGGCGCCAGGCGAAATCTCGGACTGGATGTTCGTTAAAAGCGGCAAGCTGATGGGCGGCTACACGACCCGCGTCCTCTACGCCCGCCTCTCCCCGCGCGACAAAGCGGAGTTCAACAAGGAAGCGGATTTCAAAATCGAATAAGCCACTGCTATGAATGAAACTTTCGATAACTTGATCGCCGGATGCAGGAATCGGCTGACCGGCCTGCGCCTTTTCTCTTCCAGACACGCCAGGTGGGTAAAATGCGCAAAATCAGCGGGAGCGGTGCTTTTGCTCGGCAGCTTCGCGCTCGGCTTGGGCGGATGCGCCGGCTACTACGAACCCGGCTATGCAGGCGGGTACTATGATCCCAATTACGCCCCGTTTTACTCCGATTACGGATATAACGACAGCACCTTCGGTGGATTCGGGGCCTACAGCGGTGATGTCTTCGTGGGCGGAATTCACCATCGCGGCTACTACGGCGGCCATCACTTCAGTCACGATTTTCGCGGTGGCGGCGGCCATGGCGGCGGTGGGCATCACCGCTAAAGCGAGGCATTCAGCCAGTTGCTACCCGCCTCGGTGTCGGTAGAAGCGCCGAGATGGCCTCCACGAGATCCGTATGGAGGAGGTTCTTGGCTACGAACCGGTCAATTCCGGCGGCCTCCCCCAGTTGCCGGGCGTCGTCGCTTCCCGAAACGAAGACAATCGGAATCGATTGCTTTTGTTCCCGCAGCGTCCGCACCAAGGTAGGCCCGTCCATATCCATCATGTAGCAATTGGTAATGAGCAAATCGACCGTGCCCGTTTCGATTTCGTGAAAGACATGCCGTGCGGAGGCGTAATCAACAATCTCCGCAATGGGCCATGCTTCCCTAACTACGTCACATATGACGCTACGAACGAGGGCTTCGTCGTCAACGATCGCAATTTTCAAGGTGGACATCACTCTTGATCCCCAATTCGGCAGTTACGTGTCAATGCGCAAGCCAGCACGCCCTAACATCGGTATAACATACAATCATTGCTGGTGTAACATCGCAAACGATTCGCCATCCCGTAACGACCACCGCGCAGCGTGATATCCGCACATGCCATGGACACCACCACCGGGCGGCGTCGAGGAAGAGCAAAGATAAAGATGAGTGTGGCCCAGACGATAGGGGTTCGGGCTCGCCACGGGGCGCGCGAGAAGATGCCAGAGGTCGCAAGCTCCCCCGGTGATGTCGCCGCCATCGAGGTTTGCGTTGCCGGCTTGAAGATCGGCGGGCCTTGAGACATGCCGGGCAAGGACACACCGGGCAAATCCGGGGGCGAAGCGTTCGATCTGGGCTTCAATCGCGCCAGTCATATCCAAGGCGCAGCCCCGCGGGACGTGGCAGTAGGCCCACGCGATATGGCCCCCGGCAGGCGCCCGGCTCGGGTCGCAAATAGTCGGTTGCGCGAGAAGCACGAAAGGGCGCGCGGGCACATGGCCACGCGAGACGTCGCGCTCCGCACTGGCGATCTCGTCGAACGTCCCACCGAGATGAATCGTCGCTGCCTCGCGACACGCTTCGGCCTTCCACGGGATTGGCCGATCAAGCGCATAGTCGATCTTGAAGACGCTCGGGCCGTGCGGGAATGAGGCGAGCGCTTTTTGCAACCGCGGCGGAAGACGGTCTCGGGCAAGACGGGCGACCTGCCAGGCCGTCACGTCGAGCAGGATGGCACGGGCGGCGGACAGACCGTCCAGCGAGGAGATCGCCCGCCCCGTTTCGATCGTGCCTCCCAGCGCTCGCAAATGCGCCGCGAGAGCGTCACTGATCCGCTGGGCGCCACCACGCGGGAGCGGCCAACCGACGGCGTGCCCAAACATTCCAAGCACCAGCGCGAAAGACGCCGAACCACGCGCCTCCAGCGAAAGAAACGAGTGCGCCGCAAGGCCACCGATGAGCGCTTGGGCGGCGTCGGAAGAAAAGCGCGACGCCAGACCGCGCGCCGACCGCAACGCCAGCAAGCCGAAACGGGCGAGCAGCCATGGATGACGGGGAATGTGCAGCAAAGGCTGGAGAATTTCGCCGGCGAGCAGCTCCCATCGATCCACAAGCGGCTGCATGAGCTCGCTATACGCCTCGCCATCGGCGCCCAACGCGGCACCGGTTTCCGTCACCGATCGATGCAGCACGGCAGCAGTGCCATCGTCCAGGGGATGCGCCAGCGGATATCTCGAGTGGACCCATTCCAAGCCATGCTCGCCGAGCGGCAGATCACGAAAAAATGGTGACCCGACGGCCAGTGGATGGATGGCGGAACAATGATCATGCACAAATCCCGGCAACGTCAGTTCCATCGAGCGCGCGCCACCGCCGATGGTTGATTGCGCCTCGATCACCTGCACCTCGGCCCCGGCTCGAGCCAGCGTGATCGCCGCGGAAAGGCCATTGGGGCCGGAGCCAATGACCGTGGCCTTCATCGATTGGAATCGGGAGACTGAATCGGCTACTGAAAGAGAGCAGGCAACTTGATCACGGTCTTCCAAATTCCCCAGATCAGCGGCAGGCTGACCACGGTCCAGTAAATCGCAGCTTGAAGACCGGATGTTTTTATTGGCTCTGTTTTATCCATGGCTAGTGGTAATTAGGCGTGTGCCGGACGGGGATGATGGGGAATGTCGTCGTCCGGCCCTACCGGCCGGCTCGGGTCACCGTGACAGTGGTAGCGCTCGTCGACGGGGCGGACGAGAAGGTTGCAAATGAGGCCGATGATCAATAGCCCGGCCATGAGATACATCGTCGGCGCGTACAGACTGACACCCGTGACACCGCTCGCGTGCAACCGGTCGCGCAGTTCATTGACGAGCACAGGACCGAGGATCCCGGCCATCGACCACGCGGTCAGCAAGCGACCGTGGATCGCGCCCACTTGCATCGTGCCGAAGAGATCTTTCAAGTACGCCGGGATGGTGGCGAAGCCGCCGCCGTACATGCTCAAGAGAATCACGCAGATCGCCACGAAGAGCGTCGCGCTGCCGGAATGAGCGGCGAGAGGAATGAGACAATACAGCACGGCTCCGAGCAGCAAATAGATGACGTAAACGGCCTTGCGCCCCGTATAGTCGCTCAAGGAAGACCACAGGAAGCGGCCCGCCATATTGAAAAGACTAAGCAGCGCGACAAATCCACCCGCCGCCGCGGCGGTGACGCCTTTGTGCACCCCACCCGCCGGAAACATCTCCTGAATCATCGGCGAGGCTTGCGCGAGGATGCCGATGCCTGCGGTCACGTTGAAACAGAGCACCACCCAAAGCAGCCAGAATTGCGGTGTCCGCCAGGCCTGATCGAGAGCGACATTGGCCGTGGTGACCAGCTTTTGCGGAGTGGTGGACGGCGTGTAACCGGCGGGTTTCCAATCCGCCGCAGGAACCCGCACGATCCACGCGCCAAACAGTATAAAGACAAAATAGATCGCACCCATGGCGATGAAGGCCGGAGCGACGCCGGGGTCGGATGAGGACTTGAAGGCGTCCATGAGCGTGAGGCTCAGGTTGGAGCCGATCAGCGCGCCGCCGCCAAATCCCATGATCGCCATTCCTGTGGCCATGCCGGGCCGATCGGGAAACCATTTCACGAGCGTGGAGACTGGCGAGATATAACCGAGACCGAGGCCGCATCCGCCGAGCACGCCATAGCCGAGATAGAGGATCCAGAGCTGATGCAATCCAACTCCCAGCGCCGACACGAGGAAGCCGCCGCCGAAGCAACACGCTGCGGCCAGCATCGTCTTGCGCGGGCCACTTTTCTCCACCCATTTGCCGAAGACCGCCGCGGAAATACCGAGGAACGCGATAGCGATGCTAAAGATCCAAGCCAGCGAAGCCTGCTCCGATGGTCCCACGCCCAGGACCTTGGCTAGCGGCAGTTTGAAGACACTGAAGGCATAAACCTGCCCAATGGACAGGTGGACCGCCAAGGCGGCCGGCGGGATCAGCCAACGATTGAAGCCGGGCGGGGCCACGGTGCTTTCACGATCGAGGATGGACATAATTCAGGTCTCCATGGAGTGACCGATACTTTCCGCGAGGCCGGCTTGCAGCCCGGCAAAGGCCTGCTCCGTATCGGGAGACGGGGCAATCGAAATGATGACGCTCTTGCTCGTCGGCGTGTTGCTTCGCTCCGCCGTGCTGTTGATCGGCACGAGCACGTTGGCCTCGGGAAAGTAGGTCGCCGTGCAGCCGCGCGGAATCGAGAACGGCGCCACCATGAAGTGCCGCGCGACCCTTTCCTCATCGTGATAGTGGCTGGTCAGGTCAACAAACTGGCCCTGCTGCAACCCCGCCTCACGCACATCCTCAGGATTCATGAAGACCACCCGGCGGCCATGGTAAACGCCGCGATAGCGATCGTTCAGCCCGTAGATCGTCGTGTTGAATTGATCGTGCGAGCGGATCGTCATCATCAGGAACGTGCCCGGCGCGAGATCGTGCCGCTCGATAGGGGAAACGATAAACTTCGCCTTGCCTTCACCGTTATTGAACTTCCGCTTATCGCGCGCCTCGTTGGGCAGATAGAAGACGTCGCGCCGGATGCGCGCGTTGAAATTCTCGAAGCCCGGAATGACATGCTCGATGTGATCGCGGATGCGATTGTAGTCCGCCACGAGCCCTTCCCAATCGACCGTCGTCCTCGATCCCAGCGTAGCCCGCGCGAGCCGCCCGACAATCGCCGGCTCACTCAACAAATGGGCGCTGGCCGGTTCCAGTTTCCCGCGCGAAGAGTTGATGATTCCCATCGAATCCTCGACCGTGACGAACTGTGCGCCGCCCCCCTGCCGGTCGTGCTCCGAGCGGCCCAGGCAAGGCAGGATCAGCGCGATTTCGCCGGTGATGAGATGCGAGCGATTGAGCTTCGTCGAGACGTGCGCCGTCACCCGACATCCTTGCAGTGCCTTTGCGGTGAATTCCGTGTCTGGCGTGGCCGAGAGAAAATTGCCGCCCATCCCAAAGAAAAAGCGGATCTTTCCCTGCCGCATATGCTTGATCGCCTCCACGGTATCGGTGCCGTGCTGCGCCGGGGGCGAGAAGTGAAATTCCCTGCCGAGCTTCGCCATGAAATGGTCGTTCATGCGTTCCCAGATTCCCATGGTGCGATCACCCTGCACATTCGAATGCCCGCGCACCGGGCACGGCCCCGCGCCCGGCCGTCCGATATTTCCACCGAGCAGAAGAAAGTTCATGACCTCCTGGATAGTCGCCACGGAATTCTTATGCTGGGTGAGCCCCATCGCCCAGCAGCAGATGATGCTCTTCGCCCCCATCGCGATCTCCGCCGCTTCGCGAATCTGCGCCCGCGTCAGGCCACTGCCGGCGAGAATTTCCTCCCACGGAGTCAGCCGCAGGTGCTCGAGGAACGCGTCAAAGCCGCATGTGCTTTCGTGAATGAAAGCGAGATCGAAGACGCCGCCCGGTTTCTTGTCCTCCTCGGCGAGCATCTCCTTCATGATCCCGCGCATCGCCGCCATGTCCCCATTGATGCGCACCGGCAGCCACAGGTCGCTCAGTTTCACCCCTTTGTTGGCCAGCAGCTTCAGCGGATAGAGCAGAATGTTGTCATACTCCTCGGGATTCGGATTCGACACGCGCATCAACCCCGGCTCGGGCAGCGGATTGACGGCCACGATTTTCGCGCCGTTATTCTTCGCGCGCTCCAGCGTGGTCAACATGCGCGGATGATTCGTCCCCGGGTTTTGGCCGAGGATGAAAATCGCGTCCGCCTTCTCGAGGTCGTCGAGGGTCACGCAGCCCTTGCCGATACCGATGCTTTCGCTCAACGCCGACCCGCTCGATTCATGGCACATGTTCGAGCAATCGGGCAGATTGTTCGTGCCAAATTGCCGGGCGAAAAGCTGGTAGAGAAACGCCGCCTCATTGCTCGTGCGGCCACTGGTGTAAAAGACCGCGGCATCCGGCTTGGGCAGCGCGTTCAGCTCACGAGCCAGAAGCGCAAAGACCTCATCCCACGTGATCGGCTCGTAGTACGTCGCACCTTCCCGTTTGACCATCGGCTCCACCAATCGTCCCTGCTGTTCCAGCCAATAGTCACTCTGCTCCCGCATCTCGGCGATGGAGTGGTGGCGGAAGAAGTCGGCATCCGCATGCTTCTTCGTCGCCTCGCTGGCAAAAGCCTTCGCCCCATTCTCGCAAAACTCGAATAGGTGCCGCTTCTCATCCGGGCTCGGCCACGCGCAGCTCTGGCAATCGAAACCGTCCTTCTTGTTCACGTCGAGCCACGCCTTCACACCGCGCACCGCCCCCATCTGGCCGAAGGTCATTTTCGCGCCTTCCAGGATGGCTTTCAGGCCGGCTGCCACATGTTCCGCCTCGCCGAGTCTCGGCGAGCGTTCCAGCGGCGGTTGCGCACCGGAAGTGGGCGTCGCGTTGTCATGATGCGCGTCATCGTGCGGCTCCGTGACCGGAGCCCCCAAGCCAATATCCGTGGGCTTTTGCGCGACCGTGTCCAGCGCGGGCTCGTGCTTGGAATCTCCGTTACGGCGAGCGTCGGGCGGTTGGTGTCGGTGCTTCGGATGGTTTCGATCCATACACAACTCTTCTATTTCTTTTTCGCAACGGGGGTTCCCCGTGCGTGTGTCAGGAAAGCGGAATACGTCACGGTCACCCTCACCGAACCCGCGGTCAAATCTGCCGAATTACTCGCGAGCGGCGGCCACTCTCCGCGAAATTGTTCAGCAAAATGTCCGTTTTTGGAGCCCCAAAAGACGATTTTCCGCAATGGAGCCAATAGAGCCAATGGAGCAATGCACTTTTTTTTCGAAGTCATGCTTCAATCGCGGGCATGGAGACATCCCTAACTCAACCACCCGCCGCGAAGGCGAACCTCCGTTCCCGCCTCGCCGGCTTCGCCCGCACTGCCCTAGCCGCCGCCGCGCAGCGCAAACCTCGTCCATCTTCCATTGCCCATCGACCATTGGCAGCGCCTCAGGCGCTGGCCACCATCATCCGCCCGCAAGCCCGCGAGCGCTGGCTGCTCCCGCAAGTCGCCGCGATCACACCCACCTACATCGAGATGACTCTGCGCGGCGCCCTCGCCGGCGCGCACATTCCCCAGTGGGAGCTCTTCAACCTCATGGAGGACACCTGGCCACGCCTGCGCAAGAACGTGCTCGAGTTGAAGATGGCCGTGCGCAGCCGCCGTCCCGTCTTTGAAGCCTATCGCGACGAGGACGCAGAGGAATCGCCCACCGCCACCGAGCGGATGAAGCTGGTCAGCGCCGCCCTGCGCCACATGCAGCCCGACCCGGCGGCGGATGAAGGCGCGTTCGACGACCTCGTCACCGACATCCTCGATGCCTGGTTCAAGGGCGTGAGCGTCCTGGAGATCGACTGGCACATCACCCAGACCCGCG
>NZ_JBDUCX010000180.1:0-13895 GCF_040003245.1 Chthoniobacter sp. | reverse complement strand
CGCAAGACAGCTCGACTTGCTCGCCGATGAGGCGGCGCAGCATGGTCGTGAGGTCGCGGATGAGCGTATTGAGCGACAGCACGCGGGGACGCATGACCTGCCGGCGGCTGAAGGCGAGCAACTGGCGGGTGAGGTCGGCGGCGCGCTCCGAGGCGAGCGCGATCTGCTGGAGAGAGTCGATCGAGTCTTCGTTATGACCCGGCAAGGTGAGTTGGAGGCTGGCGTGCCCCTGGATGATCGTCAGGAGATTGTTGAAATCGTGCGCGACGCCGGCCGCCAACTGCCCGATGGCTTCCATCTTCTGCGCCTGGCGAAGCTGCGCCTCGAGGTTCAGGCGCTCGGAGATATCGAGCACCATCAGCAGCAGGTGAGGCTCGCCGGCGATGATGATGCGCTCGAGGGAAACGAGCGTGTTGCGCAATTCGCCCGACTTGGTGCTGACCTGCGCCTCGACGTGGCGCAGCGCTTTGTCATCGGTCGAGGAGCTCGCGTTGTAATCGAGGCAGAAGCGCAGCTCGAGGGGCGTGTGACCGATCAATTCCTCGCGCGTGTAGCCGGTCATCTCGAGGAAGGCGTCGTTGACGTCGATGAAGCGATTCTCCCGTGGCGTTTGAATGACGAAAGGAATCGGGCTGGCCCGGAACGCCTTGGCGAAACGCTCTTCGGAACGCCGCAGTTCCGCATAACTGTCCTCCAGCGCGCGAGTGCGTTCCTGCACCATCTTATCCAGCGATTCGAGCCGGAATTGCGCCTGCTCGGTGACGTGCCATTTCTTGGTGAGAGCGTGGGCCAGTTGCAGCACCTCGATGTTGTCGAACGGCTTTTTCAGGATCACGAGGTTGTCGTTGACGCCCAGCCGCACCGTCATCTTCTCCCACGAATAATCGGAGTAGGCGGTGCAAACGACGACCTGCAACGCCGGATCGACCTGCCAGAGATGCTCGATGGTCTCCACCCCATCCCATCCCGGGGGCATGCGCACATCGATAAAGGCCAGGGCGTAGGGTTTCCCGTCCTTGATGGCCTTCGTCACTTTCTCCAGGGCTTCCTTGCCTTGGTAGGCGGACTCGAGCTCGAACGTCGTGACATTCACCGGGACGTGCGGCTTGTCGAAGAGCACGGATTCCATCGCGTCGAGTTCGGTCTTGGCTTTCGCCGGGCCGAGCAGGATCTTGCGAAAATCCTCATGGATCGCGGGATTGTCGTCCACGAGCAGGATGCGATTATTCAAGGGGAGATTCATGAAGCGGAAGCAGGAGCCGCGAGGGGCAGCTCGAAAGTGAAGGTGGCGCCGCGGCCGGGACCGTCGCTGCTGGCCAGCAGGCGTCCGCCCATTTGCTGGGCGGCGAGCGCCGCGCTGTGCAGGCCGAAGCCGTGACCGTCCTTGCGAGTGGTGAAGCCGTGCGAAAAGATGCGCGTGAGATTCTCCGCTGCGATCCCGACACCGGTGTCGGTGACGATGATGGCCACGGCGTTATCGTTTTGTTGGCGGATTTTCAGGGTGAGCCGTTTCTCGTGGGGCTCGGAATCATCCATGGCGTGCTTCGAGTTGCGCAGGAGATTGACGAGGATTTGCAGGGCCTTGTGCTTGTCGACCGACACGGGAGGAACCGTGTCGTATTCGCGCACCACGGTAATGCGG
Organism: Chthoniobacter sp.; assembly: GCF_040003245.1. NCBI lineage: Bacteria > Pseudomonadati > Verrucomicrobiota > Spartobacteria > Chthoniobacterales > Chthoniobacteraceae > Chthoniobacter > Chthoniobacter sp. The sequence continues at coordinate 12,253 of NZ_JBDUCX010000180.1, read as the reverse complement.
TGGCGCGTAAAGCTGTCCATGTTCAACTGGAGGGCGTCCTCGATGAGCGACTCCACCGGCAGCACCTCGGAGAGACCCGAGACGCGGGCGTAGGTCTGCTGCATGGCGACGATGTCCTTGATGTGCTCGATATTGCGCGTCAGTAGATCAATTTCCGCCCGCGCTTCCAGGCGCTCATTTTCCAGGTGCTGCGAGAGATCGGCGAGATAGGCGGGGAGCAACTGGCCCTTGGGGTCGTTGGCCAGAAAATCGGCCAGTTGCCCGTTCTTGTCGCGGAGCATGGCGGCCGCGCGGGCGAGATTGGCGGTGCGTGACTGACCCAGACGCTCGGCAATGAGGGTGGCGGAGACGTTCACGCTGTTGAGCACATTGCCCACGTTGTGCAGGACGCCGGTGGCCACCTCTGCCATGCCGGCCTGACGCGAGGCGTCGATGAGCTGGCTCTGCGCGCGCTGCAACTCCTCTTCCGCACGTTTGCGCTCGGCGATCTCGTGGAGGAGTGCCGTGTCGCGCGTCTGGATTTGGTCGAGCATGCTGTTGAAAGAGTCGGTGAACGTCCCGACCTCGTCATCCACGACTTTCGTGGCGCGTACAGAGTAATCGTGATTCGCCATGATGTGGCGGGCAGTTTCCGCAAGATTCTGAATGGGATCGAGGATGACGCGCTCGAGTTTCCAGGAGACGAAGACGGCCACCAGGAACGAAATGGACAGCACGGCAACGAGGATACTCGCGTAGAGCCGGTGCAGCTTGTTGGCCTGCCGGCTGTAATCGGCGTGCAGGATCAAGGTGCCAAGGCGCTCGCCATCGAGCAGGATCGGCTGGACGTAGACGATGTCGTCGCCCTGATTATGAAAGCCTAGGGGCGGATTCGCCTCGCCGGCGCCGGGGATAGTCACGCGGCCCACGCTGGCCAGCACCGTGCCATCCTTGAGCACGAGGGCGGAGCCGGTGATGTGTGGCTTGGCCTTGAGCGAGGCGAGGTTCTCGCGCGCCGCCTGGTCATCGGCAAACTTGAGCACGGCGGTACTGTTGGTGGCCACGATTTCACCGACGGCGACGAGATCACGCCGAAAGTCGCGCTGGAAAAAGTAGAATTGGAGGGCGAACAAAGCCGAGGAGGCCACACAAAGCGCTGCCGTGCAGGTCGCGAGGATGACCAAGCGCAGCTTGCGCTGGATGGGGAAGCTCCGGAGGCGCGTTCTCATCTGGGGGATCAGCGCTGACCGTCGCTGAGCTTGATGGCGTTGGGAGCGACCACACTGATGTTCTGAGACAGGGGGATGGCAAGCTGGAGCAGCTTCGAGCTGACGGTGAACTTTTCGCGAGCCGCGGCATCGGTGCTGATCTGAAAACGCACCTGCCCCCCGACGGTGACAAAGTTGATGATCCCGCCCTTGCCGAGAAAGCCATCGCACTCGCCGACGGTCAGCACATTTTCCCGCCGCACCTCGCCTAGGATCGGCCCCAGACGGTCGCGTTCCGAGCGGCTGATGAAGAGGACATGGCAGGCGCGGAGTTCCTCCTTGTTGAGCAGATGTTTGATGATTGCGGGACGCCCCTTGATCTGACGGTCTTGAATCGACTCTTGGAGTAGGGAGCTGATGTTGTCCGTCCCGTAAACCCCGATGACGAACGGCGAGTCCGGCTGGGCAAATTTTCGCGCCGGCCAATCGACAAATCGCGTGAAGCTGTTGATGAACTCGGCCTTTTTCTGATACTCCCGCACCTCGGCCGGGCCCTGGGCCAAGGCGGTGGCCGCCGCCAGGATCAACCCGGCGACGCACAATCCGTGGCGCAGCGCACAGCGTAAGAGCAAACTGGGAGCGCGGCATTGGAACATCAGTCACAATTTAAGCTTCGAATACGTAGAGAGGCGAGGCAATTGGTCGAGTGGAGAGACGGGACTGAAGGCATTGGGTGTAAATACGGATACCCTTTGGAGCATCACACATGCCTCCGAGGTAATTCTCTTAAAGATGACACGAAAATGAGGAAGGCGGGGGAGGTGGGATCGATCCCGACTACGTGGTTCTCTGTAGGCACGATGAGAGTACGTGCAGTCTTGAGGGGATTCCCTTCAAGCCCTGTAGGCTGGAAGCTCGCCGACCAGCCGACCGGTGGCGCAGCCTATTGAATACCCGCCCAGGCGTTACGCGGGATCGTCCTACCGATTCTCGCTTCGCTGGAACCGTTTAACTCGTAAACTGCGCAAAGATCCGGTTCGCCTCTTCCAAGGTCTCTTTGCTCCCCACGTCGAACCACGTGCCGGGTACCGTCCACGTCTGAACCGGGATCCGCTGGTAGAGCCACTGCACGAAGCGGCCCGGTTGGTCCGGATTGTTGCCGGCGGCGAGGTAGGTGACGAATTCGGAAACGACCTTGGCTGGGTAGTAATACAGCGCGATCCCGATCAGCGTGCTCTTGGGTGCGGCTGGTTTCTCCTCGAAGCTGCTGATCTCCCCGTTCGCATTCACGGCTACGACCCCGTACTTCTTCGCTTCGGTCAGATCGCCCACATCGTAAAGGCCGAGCACAGGCTGCTGCTTCGCCTGGCAGAAGGTGCCGAAATTCTCGAGGCTCTGGTTGAACAGGTTGTCCCCGGCCACGACGATGAGATCGCTGCTGGCCAGCCCCGCGCGGCTGACCACGAGATTGATGTCCCCGATCGCGCCGAGCTTGTCCGCGTCACTCGTGGAGCCGTCGTTGATGATCTCGAAGGCCAGCTTGGCGTGCGTCTGGTTGTAATGGTCGGCCCAGGCCTGAAAATCCGCGGCAAATTTGCTATTGGTGACCACATAGACTTTCTCGATGCCCTTGATCGGCGCGAGATTGTCGATGACCCATTCCATCATCGGCTTGCCCGCCACTTCGAGGAGCGGTTTGGCTTTATTCTGCGTCAGGGGATAAAGGCGCGTGGCGTAGCCGGCAGCGAGGATGAGAATATTCATGACGCGGGGGGTGATGCCTCAAAGCTGCGCCTTGTGTCGAGAGTGATTCGGCGAAAAGTCGTAAATCGGGCCTTGCCCTGATCGAACCACAGGCGTAGTGTTCGCCAGAACATGAATCTGACCCAACGCCAACAGGAAGTCCTCGACTACATCTCGCACATGCAGGCCACCGCGGGGGTGATGCCCTCGACGCGAGAGATCCAGGAGCATTTCGGTTTTGCCAGCCAGACGGCGGCGGTCAACCATCTTCGAGCGTTGGAGAAGAAGGGGATGATTCACCGGCAGCCGGGCAAAGCGCGGGCGGTGGCGGTGGTCTCGCAATTGCGCCGCGAGCGCATCGTCGATGTGCCGGTTTACGGCAGCATTGCGGCGGGCTTTGCCGAGGTGACCGAGCAGCAGGAGGAAGATACCATTTCCATCGATGCGACGACGTTGGGTCTGGGCCGAAGCAAGCGGGTTTTTGCCCTCAAGGTGCGCGGCGATTCCATGATCGGCGCCGGGATCAATGACGGCGACCTGGCCATTCTCGACAATAGCGAACCCAAGGCGGGCTCGATCGTTGCTGCGTTGATCGACGGTGAGTCGACGCTCAAGCGTCTCGTGCAGCAACGCGGTCGCTATTATCTCCATGCGGAGAATCCGAACTTTCCCGATCTCGTGCCGCTGGGCGAATTGAGCGTGCAGGGTGTGCTGGTGGCGCTCATCCGCAAGTACCGCAACTGAATCGGAGAGGCTCCCGTGATTGCGCTGGCGGTGGAATTCAGTCTCGTCGTCGCGTGGTTCCTCTGGGCGTATCGGCGGCAGGTGCGGGATCGGCAGAGCAAACGGCGGGATCCGGCGACCCAGCTCCGGCTGCCATTTGAGGAGGACCGCGAAGTTGGAGGTTGAGCCGGGCGGAGGGTGTGCGCCAAGCTGCGCGTCGTTTTCTCCACGCCTGTGAAGCTCCTCCTCATTGACGGTCACTACTACGTTTATCGATCCTTCTTCGCGATTCGCGAGCTGAGCAATTCGCGCGGCGAGCCGACCAATGCCATCTACGGCTTCGTCAAGACCGTGCGCCGCATGGTGAAGGACCTCGCGCCGGACCTCGCCGCGGTCGTCTGGGACATGGGCATGCCGCAACGACGGGTGGCCTTGCAACCAGCCTACAAAGAGCAGCGCGCGGAGATGCCCGAGCTCATGCGCCCGCAGTTGACCTTCATCCAGAACCTCGTGCCGATGCTCGGCTTCGCGAGTCTGTGGCTGCCGGACACCGAGGCGGATGACCTTATGGCCTCCTATGCCGTGGCCGCCCGTGCTCGCGGCGACGACGTGGTGCTGGCGACCAACGACAAGGACCTCTTCCAACTCGTGAACGGGAACGTGAAGGTCTACTCGACCAACAAGACCGATCTCGCCGCCCCCTCCGACACTTTCGCGTTGCTGGGCAACGAGTCCGTGCGCAAAAAGTGGAACGTGGAGCCGGGGCAGATCGGCGACGTGCTCGCGCTGATCGGCGACAACGTCGATAACATTCCGGGCGTCGATGGGATCGGACCGAAGGGCGCGGCCACGCTGCTGAACGCGCACGGTTCGCTCGACGCGCTGCTCGCCGATCTCGATGCGGTCAAGAACGAGCGGGTGCGGGAAAAGCTCAAGGCGGCGCGGGCGCAGATCGAGCAGAACCGCGAAATGGTCCGTCTCGACCTGGATCTTCCGCTGCCGCAGCCGCTGGATGCGTTGGGGATTCATCCGCGGTGGCCGGAGCTGGTTGCTGAATTGGAGAAGTGTGAATTCAAATCGTTGCTGGCGGAGGTGAAAGCAGAAGCGGGGGCTGCGGGCGTAATCACTGCGCCGGCCACACCACCTGTAACCGTTGCAACCGTCGCATCTGCGGCACTTCCGGCACCTCCTTCGGCGGCATCTCACTCGCAGGGTGAGCTGTTTTAGTAAGGTGACGGCATCCCCCTCGGTGTCATTCTGAGCGGAGTGTAACGGAGTCGAAGAACCCCGTCGAATAACCAGCGATGTCGTTGGTAGAGCGACCGGATTTGCCCCGCAGTTCCATAGGCGTCTCGCAGACTCGGCTTTCGACTTCGCTCAGGATGACAACGAGATAGAGCGCTTTCTCAATCCTCGAGTTCCGTGTGGATCTCGATGAAATGGAGGATGTCGTGACGCGTGACGATGCCGACGAGGCGGTCGTTCTCGATGACGGCCAGGCGGCTCAATTCCGGTGCCAGCAGGAGCCGCATGGCGCGGGCGGCGGACTCATTCACCCCGATGCGCAGCGTCTCGGCACTCTTCTCCGCGACGACGTCGCCGGCGGATACGTAGGGCCATTTTTCCTTCGGGACTTCCTTGAGGAAATCCAGCCGGAGCAGGCCGCGGAATTCTCCATCGGGCGCACAGACGGGATAGGCAACGTGATGACCGCTGAGGAAGTAATCCTCGACCGCGAGGTTGAGGGGCAGGGAGTCCGGGATGGTCGCGGGGTTGGCCGTCATCAAGTCCCGCACACGCACTCCGCCGAGAATCTCCCGTTGGATGGCGTTGGCGTAGCCGCTCTCCGCCGCGCTCTTGAGGAAGAAGCCGATGAGTAGAAAGCTGAGCCCGCCCCAATATTGTTTCACGAGCATGGCGACGCCGGCCACAATGAGGAACCAACTAAAGCCGATGCCGATCCGCGAAGTGATATATGTTGCGCGGCGGAGGCGTCCGGTTTTCGCCCATATCAGAGCGCGCAGCACGCGCCCGCCGTCGAGCGGGTAGCCGGGAAACATATTGAAGATGGCAAGCGCGAGATTTGTCCACGCCAGCCAGCCGCAAACGTGGGCGATAGGTATCCAATGCAAAGCCGTAGACCCCAGATGCAGCACGTAGAAAGCGGCGCTGAGGATCACACTGACGACGGGACCGCCCAAGGCGATCTTGAGTTCCGTTTTGGCGTCATCCGGTTCGCGCGAAATTTCGGCCAGGCCACCGATAAAGAGCAGCGTGATTCGCGGAACGCGAATGCCACAACGCTGACTGACGAGGCTATGGCCCAGCTCGTGCAACAGGATGCTGAGAAAAAAGAGCAAGGCTGCCGTGACGCCCAGCAAAAGATAAACCGCCGGCGAATGGCCGGGCACCTCATTTGGAAACATGACGAAAGCGAGTTCGTAGGTCACAAACCCGGCGATGAGGAACCACGAGGCATCGAGGTAAAAGGCGATGCCAAAGTAGCGGCCGATGAACAATCCCGTGCGTCGGCCGGGCGCGTCTCCGTTGCTCATTTATTGGGGGGCGGCGCTGGTGCCGCTGCCGCGGCGGGTTGGGCAGGTGAAGCCGGTGTCGCTGGAGGAGCGGCAGGCGTCGCGGGCGGAACCTGTGCGGGAGCGGCTGCGGACGGTGGTGTGGGTGAGGCGGGTGTCGCCGGGGCAGCAGCCGGTGTTGCAGGCGGAAGGGGCGTGACTGCTGGCGCGGTCGCGGCTGGTGGTGCGGGTGAAGGCGATGTTGCTGGGGGAGCGGCTGGAGCGGGAGCCGCCGGTGGTCCGGGTGGGGCTGGAGGTGGGGTCGGGATGTTTGTCCAGTCGACCACGTCCACTCCTTCGTAAAACTCCGCGGGAACGCGCAGGCCCAGATGCGCGTCCTCCCATCCATTGGATGAGTGGCCACCAGCCAGTGCCGCGAGGATGATCTTCTCCGTCAGCGGTGGCTCGAACACGAAGAAATGCATGGGGTGTTGCAGCGTCCCGGTGGCGTAGACGGAGAAGTCCTTTTCGAGAGCGGAGCCACTGAACTTCACATCGATCGAAGGATCCTGCGTGTATCCTTCGCGAAATACGAAACTCGCATTTTCCAGCTGTACGAGGCTGCTCTCAGACCTCGAGTTAATCTGAAATCCTGAGCCATTGGCTTGATGGAACGCCACGCTACCGATGAACTCCGGAGCACCACCTGATCCGCGCAGATGCAAATCGGTGTCGGCTGCCAGATTCGCAAAGAAGGTGTGCCGGGTAGGCGGTCTGAATCCCACCCCCGTGGAAGCCGAGTGGAGCGCGACGTCGAACTTCCAATCGTTCCAAGGTTTCTCGCCGAGAGTGAAGATCGGCGGAAGGGTCGTTCCGCCATTTCCGTTGAGCAGCGAGTACGTGGCGGGCTCCACGGCGGAATTCATCGCCAGCCACGAGATCTGCGCATCTCCGGAAACAGTCGCGCCGCTCACTGGACCAGTAACTTGCAATTTTCCGGACGCCACGACCGAGGCTGCAGCCGCGCTCTTGCTCCAGAACTCCAGCGCCGATTTCTCGGTCGCGACTTCCAGCTTCAGCGCGGGGTCGCGAAAATTCGTGAAATCCACCTGGCCCGTGACGGCAAAGTCGCCGGTGGGATGGCGGCCGGTGAACTTTACGACTTGCAGAGCCTGGCCATCGAGCGCGCCCTCGGCTTCCACCACGGTGAGCAGGTCGCCGCTCCAGCCGATGGGGATCTGGGCTTTGCTGAGCGTAAACTTGCCACTCGTCTTGAGCGCGCCGAGCGGTCCGTCGGCGGTGAGGTTGCCGCGGACGATGCCCTGGATCGGAAATTTCCAGCCGGTGAGCAGCGAGGCGTCGCGCAACTCGAGATTGTAAGCGGTGAGGTTCACTTTGCTCACGGTCTGGTTATCGAGCAGCGTAGCCAGCGAGGTGTTCGGCCACGCGTTCCAGACGTCGAGCGGCAGGAAGGCGTCGCCTTCCAGCCAGAGCGCCTGTTTGTTATAGAGGCGGATGCCTTGCAGGCTCAGCGCCTTGTTGCCAATGCCAACATTGGCGGTGAAGGAGGAGTCGTCGTCGGAGACCAGGAAGCGGCTGAACAACATCATGCCGGGCGCATACGAGCCCTCGAAGTCCGCATTGATCGGATGGAGCAGCGCGGCGGTGGCGCCGAGCGAACGCAGCTTGCGCAGCCGCGCGGAGAATTGCCCGCTGTGGCCCTTGGCGGAGCCTTCGCCGCTCCAGTCGATCACCGCGCCACCAGCCAGTGGTTCGGGCACGATGGGCTTTTGGAGGAGGGCCGCGTACTTCGCCAGGTCCTCGATCGAGGCGTGGAATTCGCCCCAGTATTGTTTGTCTCCGATGATGTTCACCACGCCGTGACCGCGCAGGTAATCGCCGTTGTTGAAGAGCGAGACGTTGGTGATTTGGAATTCGTTGCCGTTCAGTTTCACGCCCGCGTGCAGTTCCTCGATCGGCGCGTTGTGCCACTTCAAGTCAGTGCCGGAGACGATCAATTGCCCGTGAAATTGCTGGTCCTTGCCGCGGATCGAACCATCGATGTTCACCTTGCCGGCGGCGTATTGGAAATCGGGGAGCATCAGCGCGGAGAGCTCGGTGAGGTTGTCGATCTTGGCCGCGATGTTGAGTTCAAATTCCGTCTGCCACCAAGCCATGCCGGGTTCCGGCAGCGGCATTTCGCCGGTGAGATTCAAGCGGTTGTGGCCCTGGGCCAGCGCCAGCTCGGGCACCTGCACGCGCCCGTTCATGAGCGTGGCGCCAAGCACGAGCGAATCCCATTGGCGCGAGTCCCATTGAAAATTCGTGGCCTCGAAGCGAAGCGACGCGGTGGCCTTGGAGATCTGCTGCGGCGGACCGCGGAAGGTGAACTTGCCCTCCTTGATCGTGCCGCCGGCGGCGTCGTTGTAGCCGAGAAATGCGGCCAGGTTGGCCACCCCGATCTGCGAAAACGTGCCGGTGGCTTCGAAGATGAGCGGGCGCTCTTCGCTCAAGGCCTGCGCGGCCACGCGGATGTTTCCCCCGAAGGCGGCGATCTGCATTTCGAGGTTCAGGCGCCCGCGGGCGAGATCGTCGAGCTCGGCGGAAAAGCTGCGCACATTCACATCCGAATCGAGGGCCAGGTTGGCGATTTCGACCGTGGTATCCTGGAAGGCGGTGGTGCCGCGCACATCGCGAAAGGTGCGGTTGATCCACGGTTGCTTGAGGACGATCTGCCCGGCACGGATCACGCCGGCTTCGAGGCCGCTGAGCGTGAAATTCGCATCGGCCAGGCGCACGTAGTCGTGATTGCTCTGGAAGATGAAATCCACGTCCTGCGCCTCGATGCGATCAGGCGAGGGCATCCACGCCCCGGTTGGGCGGGGCAGGCGCCAGCGGAGGAAATTGCGCCGGGTTGTCGCCGTGCTGGTGCCGCTCAGCGGGAGCTGGATCTTGCCATTCACGCCGCGCAGGGTGAGCCGCTGGAAGACGTGGCCGGTGGAGTGGGGGAGGAGATTGCGCCAGTCGAACTCCGCCTTGGCCGACTGGATCTCGACCCGCGTGATGGGACCGGTATCGCTCTCATAAATCCAGACCGTGTCGCGCAGCGTGATGGGCTCGAGCACGCTGCCTTCGACCGCGCCAATATGCGCGGACACGCCGGCGCGCCAGGCTTCGCCGGTAATGATCAGCCGGGCGAGAAAGCGAAAGCAATCGGGCACGAACAGGGCGACGCCGCAGACGACAAAGAAGAGGAAAGCCAGGCGGAGCGGGCGAAAACGGCGGCGCGCCCGCCTACGCTCCAGCGAGGCGGCTTCGGAATTGGGTGGTGATGACAGGGAAGTGGACTGGCTCAAGGCAAGCCTCGAATTCTAACGTGCTCGGACAAAAAGGGAAGCGGCCATCGTGAGACGTTTTTCACAGGAAAGCATTCGGATTAATGTCCGGGTTTATTCGTATGGTGATCGGCCGTTGCGCTTGCCTTTCGCCGGGAATGAAAATGAAGGCGACGCTTTCGCGTCGGACAGCGCAACGGGAGGAGAGATTATTCAAGGCTTGAGTAGACTTGATTTACCTTGAGAAGGCTTGATTCGGCTTCATTTTTGGCTGCCCGCGTGGGTCGTTGCGCCTGGAGTCTCCGGGCGAGCGGATAAAATTGGAGGCACGATTGGGCACGATCAGGCCCGACTAGACTGGATTTCGCCGGCAACACGGACCCTTCGAGTAAGCAAGACGCTCGCGATATTCTGAAGTGCGTGAGGAGTGAAGATGGGTCTGCCATATGCCGTTGTCCGAAGGTGTCGTAGTCCTGCAATTGCCCGCCGCCTGCTCCTCCCCCCGGCCAATCGGGGTCCGCGCCTGCCATTTCCTAACGTATGCACACGTGAACACTATTTCGCGCTTTCTGTCAAACCGGGAAAATCATGGGACGCCGCAGGCGCGACATCCCGACCGGTATCGATTGAAACAGCCATGCTGCCACTGCTGGCCGAATCCGTGCCGAACCTTTGATTGTCTCCCAGCCCATGACCCGAATTTTCGCCGCTTTTGCCGTATGAGTGCTCCATTGACCGATGCGGAGGAGGTGCTGTGGAAGGGCTCGGTGTCGCATTGGCATTACGCGGGGAAATGGTTGCTCGTGGTGGTGTTCATCGCCGCGCTCGTGGCCAACGTCTTCCTGCGGTTGATCAGCGACCCAACGATGTCGTGGATTGTGTGCGGTGTTCTGGCGCTGCTGGCGCTTGTGCTCATCGTCTGGATCCGCCTCGATCGGAGCCGGCGCACCTACACGGTTACGAACCGCCGGGTGAGCGTGGAATTCGGGATCGTCTCCAAACGCTCGAACGAACTGCGCATTCAAGACATTCGCAGCATCAATCTGACAACCACCGGCCTCTCGGGCTTGGTGGGCATCGGCCGCCTGGAGTTTTCCACCGCGGCGAGCGATGACGCGGATGTGATCTTCTGGAATACGCCAGGGGCGACAAAGGTGCGGGATCTAGTGCGGTCTTTGCAGGCAGTGGCCATCGCTTCAACTTAACGGCTTGCCGTCAGGCGGACAGTCGATCATGTCGCACACCGACCCCGTGGACATCGCTTTCACGATGAATCGGGTGGTTCCGCAAGGAAGGCGGCGCACCAGCAATTCGAGACTACGCGGCTCCAATTCTTCACTGGCCAGCCGGGACAGTTGGGCGGCAAAAGTTTCCTCGGTGATTCCTCGGCGGCGGCGGCGGAGTTCGGCCTGGATGAGGACGATATAGAAGATGGGCGGAAGAGCCCGATAGCGCGGCACGCTGTTCCGGGGAGCGGCGGGCGACGGCGCGACGCGTTCCATGGTCAAAAGAGCGTTCATAGATAGTAAGAAGGGAGAAGGTCGCTGCGAATGGTGGCGAAAAAGCGTTCCGGTTGCGCGCGCAGCCGGGCTTGTTTGGAGGCGGCGCGATGCCCGCACGTCTCCAGACGGAGAAAGACGGCGATGACGGCTGCCGGGAGCAGGGCGCCGCCCCGGCGACGGCGATTCAAATCGTGTTTCATGGCCGGGGATCAAGCAGCGGCCAAGTGCACCCGGCGGAAATCGTCGAGGCTTTCCCGCTTCGGCATGAGGCGGGACGCCGCCGGAGAAAGTGCGGCGGCAACGGCGGAGATCACTTCGGCCCGGCGCGCCGGCTTGTTGAGAGCGGCGGAAAGTTCCCGGGTGACGCCAGCGGGGAGGGGCGTAAAGGCGAGGGAGCCGGAAATCATGATCACCGGTAGGTCGCTGCCCGCCGAGCGCAGGGCCAGCAATAGGGTCGCGCCGTCGAGCCGTGGCATGTGACGGTCGACAATGACCAGATCGAAAGGTTGCGCGGCGAGCCACTCCAGGCCTTCCACGCCATCCGCGGCGGTTTCTACTTCGTATCCCTCCAGGCTCAGGACGCGGCCGTAGAGTTCGCGGAGCAATTGTTCATCATCGACGACGAGCAACCGGGCGCGCGGCGGTTCGTCGATGGGGAAATCAGGTCTGGAAGCGGGGTGATGCATAGGAAGTGGTAATGGGAATGGATTGATGATGGGCGAATCACCAATCCCACATCCCGCCGCGGTGGATATGGGGCGCGAAGCCGGTCGTGAATAGGCGCTCCGCCTATGCGGTTGTGGCGCTATGGCGGCAGGATGACACCGCGAGGATGGCGGCAGTTACTTCACAGTCTCTGAGCCCGGCTACTGCGTCTCCACCCAGCGGACCGCCTGCCGGATCATCTCGGCGCTGGTGGCAAAATCCATCTTCTCCTTGATGTGGTCGCGGTGCACCGAGACGGTCTTGGGACTGAGATTGAGTTGCGCGGCGATTTCCTTGGCGGTGCGGCCTTCGCCGAAAAGCCGGAAGACCTCGAACTCCCGATCGCTGAGCTTTTCCAAGGGCGAACTGGAGCCACGCGGCCGGGCGGTGGCGAAAGAATCCAGCACCCGGGCGGCGAGACGTTCGCTTACGTAGATGCCGCCTTCCAGCACGCGGCGGATGGCCCCGAGCATGACGGGACCAGGGCTGTCCTTGCTGAGGTAGCCCTTGGCGCCGGCGTGCAGAGCGCGCTCGGCGTAGAGCAT
>NZ_JBDUCX010000376.1:0-4104 GCF_040003245.1 Chthoniobacter sp. | reverse complement strand
GCCATGACCAAACCCCCTCTCGCGACCACCATCTCCTCGTTGCTGGTCAGCTCGATGCTCATCACCCCAGCCGTCAGCTTCGCCGCTGGCGGTTACCGCGGCAGTGTGGAAAGCGTTGCCGAGCGCGAAAAAGCGCGCCGCGCCGACTACGAAACCCGCGGACGTAATGCGATCGACAGTGGCAATGCGGCCATGAAGGACAAGGACTACGAGAAGGCCACGGCTTATTTCAAGAACGCCTGCGACATCATCCCCAACGCGCCCAATTCGCAGTCGCTCTACAACACTGCGCTGCATGGCTTTTGCGAAGCGAGCACCCGCCTCGCCGAACAGCGCATCACCGAAGGCCGCTATGCCGATGCCGAGAACACGCTGCGCGTCGTCCTCGACGAGCGCTATGATCCGCAGTGCAAGCGCGCCATCATCATCCTTTCCCGCCTCGAGCAGCCCGACTACTACAACAAGACGATCGGGCCAAAATTCCGCGCGAACATCGAGCAGGTGAAACAGTGGTTCATCGAAGCCCAGGGCCTTTACGACACCGGTCGTTTCCTGGTCGCGAAGAAGCGCTGCGAGCAGATCTTGAACGTCGATCCCACGAACATTGCCGCCCGCCGTTTCGAGGAAAAGATCGACCGCGCCCTGAGCGACTACGGAGTCGCCGGCTACAATGAGACCCGGGCCGACGCCATCGCCAAGACGGACATGGCTTGGGCGCGCCCCATCCGCCGCTTCAATACCCAGAGCGAAATCGTGGTCGAGAACACTTCGCCCCAAGCCAGCACCGAGCGCATCCGCCGGAAGCTGGAGCGCATCGTCATTCCCAAGCTGGAATTCCGCGAAGCGACCATCCGTGAAGCCATCGATTTCTTGAAGAAGAAGAGCGTCGAGCTCGACGACTTCTCACCCGCCGGCGAGAAGGGCGTGAACATCGTCCTCAAGCTGGAGGGTGGTGGTGGTGGCAATGCAGGTGGCGCCGGTGGCGGCGCGGCTGCTGGCGGCGCGGCCATCCCCGGCATTCCTGGCCTCGATGCGCCTGCGGCGGCCCCTGCGGGCGCCCCAGTGGCCGCAGCCCCGATTGGCAACCCGGCTGACGCCCGTATCACCGTTTCGCTGACCAACATTCCTTTGGTCGAGGCGCTCAAATACGTCACCGGTCTCGCCAACTTGAAGTACAAGGTCGAACCTTACGCTGTTTCCGTCGTCCCGATCACGGAAAACACCGATGTCCTCATCACCAAGGAATGGAAGATCCAGCCGGATCTGATTCCTCGCACGCCTGGTGCCGGTGGCGCCGCAGCGAATGCGCTGACCGCTCCCGTGGCCGGCGCCGGCGGCGGCGCCAGTGATGCCTCCAAGGGTGGCAGCGGTATTGCCGATCGCGAATCGGCCAAGAATTGGCTCATCGCCAATGGTGTCGCCTTCAATGGCAACGCTTCTGCCATTTACATCATCCGGAGCAGCCGTCTCATCGTCCGCAATACTCAGGATCAACTCGATCTGGTTGACACCATCATTAGCTCTCCCCAGACCGGCGGCCCCGTGCAGGTCGAAATCGAGTCCAAGTTCGTGGAAATCCAGCAGAACAACCTCAAGGAGCTCAGTTTCGACTGGCTGGTCGGGCAGTTCAATGCTCCGGCGACCAAGAACGTCTTCCTCGGTGGCGGCACCTTCGGCACTTCGCCCGCTGGCAATACCGGAGATTTCCCCTTCCTCGGTCCGGATGGCGTCCCTGTCGGTACCAATCCGCTCACCGCCGGCAACCGCAGCGGCAACCTCGCTATCAGCTCGAATGCCATCGATGCCCTGCTCTTCCCCGTCAGTGGCGCGACCTCGCTGGCCCCGGCCATCGGCGCCATTTCGGGTGTATTCACCGATCCGCAGTTCCAGTTGGTCATTCGCGCGCTCAACCAGAAAAAGGGCGTCGATCTCCTGTCCTCGCCCAAGGTGACGACCAAGAGCGGCCAGCGCGCGGTCATCGAGATCATTCGCGAGTTCCGTTATCCCACGGAGTTCACGCCTCCTCAGATCCCGCAGACCTTCCAGAGCCCCGCCGTGCTCACCACGGGCGCGGTTGGCGTCTCGTCGAGCGGTTCCTTCCCAGTTACCCCCACCACCCCCACGGCGTTTGAAACGCGCAATACGGGTGTCACCCTCGAGGTGGAACCGGTGGTCGGTCCCGATGGTTATACGATCGATCTCAACCTGGTCCCGCAAGTCGTTGAATTTGAAGGCTTCATCAACTACGGCAGCCCGATCACGTCGACGACCACAAACCCCCTCACCGGCGCCAGCCAGCAGAACGTCATCACGCCGAACGTCATCAATCAGCCCATCTTCAGCACCCGCAAGGTCACGACCAGCGTGAGCGTCTATGACGGCTCGACCGTCGTCCTCGGCGGCTTGATCCGGGAAGACGTCCAGAAAGTCGAAGACAAGGTGCCAATCATCGGTGACATCCCGATCATCGGCCGCCTCTTCCGCTCCAGCGTCGACCAGCACATCAAGCGCAACCTGGTGATCTTCGTCTCCGCCCGCCTCATCAACGCCGCCGGTGAGCCCGTTCGCGCCGATGACGAGAAGGAAGAGATCATTGAGACGATCGCTCCGCCGGAGATCGCTCCGCTGCAAGAGCTGCCGCTGATGTCGAAATAACCGGGCACCGGTGCCGGCGCTAGGCATTACCGGGGGCGTGGCTACGGGGAAATCCAGTTTCTCCCGGGCCTTGCTCCGCTATTTGTCCGCGGAAATTTTCGACGCCGACCGCTGCGCGCATGACCTGCTCGCGGAGGATGAGGGCGTGCAAAAAGCCGTCGTGGCCGCGTTTGGCGATGACGTCATCGGGCAGGATGGTCGTCCCGACCGGGCGCGCCTGCGCGAAATAGTCTTTGCCAATCCCGGAAAGCGGCGTCACCTTGAGCAGATTCTCCACCCCATCATCCGCGACCGCTGGATGGGGCTGGCCGGGGAAGCGGCGCGCAGCGATCACTGGTTCTGCGCCGATATTCCCCTGCTCTACGAGACCAACGCTCAAAGCCACTTTGCCGCGGTGATCGTCGTCGCCTGTGCGCCCCGTACCCAACGGGCCCGGCTCCGCGAACAACGCCAACTCCCCAACGAAATTGCCGAAAACATCATCGCCTCGCAGTTCGACCTCACGACGAAAGTCGCCCAAGCCGACTACCTCATCTGGAATGACTCCTCCGACTCCTGCCTCGACCGGCAAGCCCGACTCCTTGCCGGAGCCCTCCATCGCCGCTTCCCCCATGGTTGATCCCGCCCCTCCTTCGCCCGAACCAGCAGCGCCCGAACCAACCGCGCCCGCCGTCGTTCCCACCGCCACCGCTCCTGCCCCCACGCCCGAGCCGGAGGCGCCCGTCCCCGCCAAGCTCTGGATCGACGAATTGCATCGGGAGACCCTCGGCCAATTGCTCGAGCGCGCCGCCGCCCTGCGTTTCCGCATCAATCCCGACAAGACCCGGCATCACATCGTTTTCGACCTTCTCCGGGCTTACTCCCAGCGCGGCACGGAGCTGTTTGCCGACGGCATCCTCGAGCTCGCCCCGCAAGGCTCCGGCTTCCTCCGCTGGCCGCGTTACAATTTCCGTTCGCTCCCGCAGGACGTCTATGTCCCCACCCAGGTCGAGCGCCAGTTGTTCCTGCGCAATGGCAACCGCCTCACCGCCCGCATCCGCTCGCCGCGCGACCGGGAAAAGTTCATGACCATCGACCGCGTCCTCACCATCGAGGACATCCCGGTGGAATCCTGGGTGGAAACGACCGAGTTCGACCGCCTCACCGCGCTGCACCCCACCGAGCGCATCATTCTCGAGAACACCAAGCATAAGTCCATCACCCCGCGCGCCATCGATCTCATCTCGCCGCTCGGCCGTGGCCAGCGCGGCTTGATCGTCGCCCCGCCGCGCACCGGCAAGACCGTCCTGCTCAAGGACATCGCCCTCTCCATTCTCGCCAATTCCCCCGAGACGCATCTCATCCTGCTGCTGGTCGACGAACGCCCGGAAGAGGTCACCGATTTCCGCCGCTCGGTCAATTGCGAGATCTACAGCTCCACCTTCGATGAAGGCCCGGCCCGTCACACCC